>NZ_JBMQUD010000074.1:0-8703 GCF_057359045.1 Adhaeribacter sp. | reverse complement strand
CTAAACCGGTTCAATGACTAAAGTGATAAACCAAAATATATCAAATTAATTTTGTCCAGGTACTTAAAAAAGAAGATAATGCTGGCTTTATTTTTTAAATATTTTGAAAAGTTTAATCTGGGGGTGAAGTTAGGTGGCAGCGTTTATTAAAGGAGAAGTAAATATTAGGGTAAAACTTTGCAGGGCTGGATGCATAACCCTATAAGGTATTGGTCTTGCATCAGAAATCAGGCGAAGCCCAGTAGAACATTAAGAATATTAACCTAATTCGCCCGGCAGAGAATGCGCCAAAAAAATAGAAGTTAGTTCCTGATTACCAGGAACTAACTTCTAAAAAGGAATATTTATCGGCTTAGTAACCGGGATTTTGCTGCATGTTAGGATTGGCATTTACTTCGCGTAACGGAATGGGCCAGTAAGTATCTTTGGCAGCGATAAACTCGCGGGCTTCTACCTCTACGGGTTTGCCGGTAGCCGGATCAACGGCGCCGTAAACCATACCATTCATTACTTCTTCGCCAATACCCCAGCGCCGGATATCAAAATACCGGATCCCTTCAAAGGCTAATTCTACCTGGCGCTCCCGTCTTACCAAATCCCGCATTTTAGCCTGGGAATTATAACGGGTTACATCTACTACCGGCATTTTAGCCCGGGTCCGGATATCGTTCAGGTGGGTATATACGTCCGGATGATTCCATTCGCCTAATTCAACCAAAGCTTCCACGTAATTCAGGAGCACTTCGGCGTAACGGATTACCATAAAGTCCAGGTTTCGGGTAGAGGTAGCATCGCGTACATCCAGGTACTTGCGTACCCAGAAACCCGTAGCCGTAGACTTTTGTAAACCAATCCGGTCGACGTTGGTAACGGCCTGGTTAAAAGGGTTAGGGCGGTAGTTAGCCCGTACCGCAAATAATTCGTTCGGGGCAATTACCGAAGCCGCTAAGCGGGGGTCACGGTTATCTTTGTAATTAGGATTAGCCATGTAAATAGCCGCTGAATCGGGGCCTAATTCAAAAATGGTTTTGCCTTGCTTTGTTTCAAAAGCATTTACAATGGCGGCGGTCGGCGACACATACGTAGAAGGGGTACCACCGCTACCTTGCGGGGCAAAATTTACCCAGGCCGCCGAAGCGCCGTTCTCAGACCGAACAATCATTTCTTTATTTATTTCGGCCGCGTAGGTAAATAAAGTACTATAGCTGTTTACAGCTGCATTGGTGTTACGGTATAATTGGTACTCACGCGAGTCGATTATTTTCTTGGCGGCATCGCGCACCAGCGCATAATCTTTGATGTGCAAACCCAAACGCGTTAAGTAAGCCCAGCAAGCGCCGCTGTTAATCCGGTTAAAATCGGTAGAGAATTGCGAAGCTCTGGGTAAATGTTCGGCGCAGGCGGTTAACTCGTCCCGGACAAATTTTGCTACTTCGGCCTCAGTATTCCGGGACAACTGGTTCTCGTTGGGGAGTACTACTTTATCTACAATCGGAACGCCGCCGTAAAGCTGTAATAACTCAAGATGAAAGATAGCGCGCAGGGCGCGGGCTTCGTAGCGTTGCTGGGTCTTGGTAGAGTCGTCGAGGAATATTTTCTCAGAAAACTGCAGAAAACGATTGGCCCGACGGATGTGCAGGTAATTATGGCTCCAAAGGTTGACTGATTTCCCCCAGTTAGCATTGTGGCTACCTCGGGTAAACTCTTCCCAACCGGCATCCAAACGTATCACGGCTTCATCGCTAAGCACCGAAAACTGACCTTGGTTTTTGGTAGCGCTGTAAGGGTTTACCCCGCCCATCCGGCCGGCATATACGGTGTTTAAGGCCGTCATACCGTTGGTAGGCGCATCCCACCAACCTTCATCGGTAATATTTAAAGGATCGTCTTCGGTTAAATAATCCTCACACCCACTTACCAGCGGCATGGCCGCCAGCAACAAGATATATATAAAATATTTTTTCATAAATCTTCTTATTAAAATTTAAGGTTAAAGCCAAGGGTATACACTTTCATAACCGGGTAAGTCCATTCGTGGCCTTGTGACTCAGGGTCGATTAACTTTAATTCGCTCCAGGTAAATGGATTTTGGGCATTTACGTACACACGACCACCAGCAATACCGGCTCTTTGTAACCATTCGCTGTGGAAGTTATAACCTAACTGTAAAAACTTAATGCGGGTATAAGCCCCATTCCGGAACCAGAAATCAGAAAATAATTTGTTAGAACCAGAGTTAACCAACAGGCGCGGAAATTCCGCATCGGGTCTTTCGGGGGTCCAATAATTTTTACTAAAGTATTCAGAAGGTATACCGCCATCGGCACTCTCGTCTAAAGGACGGGCGTGCATAGAGTTGTAATAGGTTGCTCGGCGGCCGGCCCCTTGAACCAACATTTCAAAATCGAAACGCTTAAATTTAGCGCCAAAGTTGCCGAAATACACGGTTTTAGGGTCAACAAACTGGTTTAAAACTTTTAAGTCAGTAGAAGTGATTTCACCGTCTCCATCCTGATCCACATATTTAATGTCGCCGGGTTGCTGGCCGGCAAATACCGGTACCAGGGGTTTTCCTTCGGCATCAAAATCGGTTTGTTGTAATAAACCATTAGAGGCGTAGCCATAATAACTGCGGATAGGGTCGCCGACGTTATGTACCGAAGAACCACTGATGTAAGGTGCGCCAGGGCCTAATTTTTCGATCCGGTTCTGGTTGTAAGTAAAGCCCGGCTTAATGTAAAAAGTAAAATCTTTGTTTATTTTTTCGTTGTAGTTCAAAGAAATTTCATAGCCCCGGTTTCTTACTTCGCCTCCATTTAAAGGTGGTGTGCTGTTAAAACCACCTACGTACGAAATGGGCGGCGACATTAACAGGTTGGTAGTCAACTTATCGTACCAGTCAATGGTAAGTTCTAATTTATTGTTTTTGAATAAGCCAATATCAGCCCCTACGTTAATCATATTTACCGTTTCCCAGGTAATATCAGGGTTACCCAAACGGCCTTCTACCCCATCGGTACCAATTAAGCTTTGGTAACGGTAAGCACCAATAGAACCTTCGTTACCCAGTAAACCATAAGAACCACGCAGTTTAAGGTTAGAGAACAAAGTCTGGTTTTGCATAAAGTCTTCGTTATGTACGTTCCAGCCTACAGCTGCCGAAGGGAAGAAACCCCATTTGTTGCCCGGACCAAATTTAGAAGATCCGTCGCCCCGCATGGTTACTTCAAATAAGTAGCGGTCTTTAAAAGAGTAGTTGGCTTTGGCATAACCCGACAATATTTTTATTTTTTCCCAGGGGCCATTGCCGCGCTCATCCTGAGAATAACCGGCCAGCATAAATAAATAATGGTCGCCTTTGTCAATAGTATAATCTAAGTTAGCTGCGGCATAATAAGCTGTATTTCTAAATTGGGAAGAGCCCCGGTCGGCAGCCCAAGCTTGCAGATGAGCGCCGGTAAAGTGATCGTAGAAGTTATAGGGGTCGCGGTTACGCTGGGTAACTCCACTGTTTATTTTAAAGCTAAACTGACCATTAAAGTTTAAGTTGGGTAAAATGCCCCATTTAGGCTGTACGTTAATAACGGCATTGTCCTGGCCATCACCTTGCCAACCGCCTTTTTCAGCATAAGCCACCGGGTTAACAATATCGGCATAACGGCCATAAATGGCGCGGCCATCGCGATCCGGGTAACGAGATACCACGGTGGGCGGCACCCGGAAAACATCTTGCAGCATACGGTTACCACCGGTACCGTTAGGCCGCAAAGGCTGGCGGTTATAAGCTTTAATGGCCAAGGCATCGAGGTACAAAGTAAATTTCTCGCTCAGCGATACAGAAGTATTGGCCCGGATATTAAACTTTTTACCATCGTTTACCGGCAGCATGCCTTTTTGGTAAAGATACGTACCGGTAAAAGCAAAGCGGGCCGTGCTGTTACCACCCGATACCCCGAGGGTATGGCTGGTCATGGGAGCCGTTTTATCCAGAATCAGTTTTTGCCAGTTGGTGTTTGGATATAAAAGTGGGTCTTCACCCGAAATAGTTTTCTGAATATAATCTTCGGAAAATAAAGGCTGACGGCCTGAGTTTACCTGGGCTTCGTTGTACATCCGGGCATAGGTAGGGGCATTTACAATTTCGGGCATATAGGTAGGCGTTTGTACCCCGGCGTAGCCATCGTACCGTACCGATATTTTACCGGGCACACCGCGCTTGGTGGTAACCAGTACAACCCCGTTGGCCGCCCGCGAACCGTAAATAGCTGCTGCTGCCGCGTCTTTTAAAACGGTAATACTTTCAATAGTAGCCGGGTCCAAATCATTCATATCCATGGGCACGCCATCTACCAAAACAAAAGGTTCTGGTAAGCTTAAGTTACTGTTACCCCGAATTACAATTTTAGCCACATCGGTACCGGGTAGACCAGAACCTTGGGTAACATTAATACCGGTTACGCCACCCTGTAAAGCCTGTGATAATTGCGTAATGGGCTTACCCTCCATTTGGGTAGCCACATTTAACGAAGATACGGCACTGGCTACGTGCTTTTTCTGCTGCTCCGAAAAGCCCACTACTACTACCTCATTCAGCGCCGAAACTTCTTCTTTCAGGGAAATACTCAGGTTGTTAATGTCGTTCTTAACCACATATTCTACGGGGTTAAAACTGATCATAGAGAAAACGAGTACATCACCTTTCTTAGCTTTAATCGTAAAGAAGCCTTTCTCGTCGGTGGTAGTACCGGTATCGGTGTTTTTAATTCTGATGGTGGCACCAGGCAACGCTACTGGCGGCTCGGAGGTACTATAAACCGTACCTCTAATAGTAACAACTTCTTGTTGCGGCAGTGCAGTAATGTTGGCTTTTACCCGGCTGTTTACTTTACTGCTGGCTAATGCCGGGGCGGTGTTGCCCCAGGAAAATAAAGCGTAAAATAGCAGAAAACAGCCTCCGCTGGAAAGCCTGCTAACTTTAGTAAAAAATGGATTCATATAATTTTTATTAGGTTGGTTATTTTATTTAAAGGGTATGCACAACATTCCGTTTGTTCATACACTGGGCCAATTGTGGCTACAAATGTTTAGTGCTTTCTTTTATTTTTGCATAGGCATCTTAAAAAGGTTAAAAATGAGTTTAAAGGTTTTATAGGTTGGGATTAAACAATATTAAAAATTTGGAGTATAGGCTTTTACCCAGCATAGCTACCCTTGGGGGCTGGCAACTATCAGTTTTATTAAATTCTTGCTTACTTTTATACTATTCCTGCAGAGTAATGGGCAGGCTTTTGCTTGCTGCTATTACTGCAGCGTTGTTTTATAATTAAAAGCGTTGTTTACCTGGTGTATAAGTATTTTGCTATTCTTAACTAGTAAACAAGTCTAAAATCCTATTATTTTGGGAAAAGCAAAGCCAGGGCGCTAATTTTTAGCTATTAGCGCCGGCTTGTTGGGGAGTATGTTCTCTTTACTTAATTCTCTTATTACTTAGTTCTTAGTTTATGCCCGGAAACGGCATAATAGAAAATAAACAGATAGCAGGGCACCATTATCCAGTAGGCTTGCTGGGGATCAATAACATCGGCCAGTAAACCATAAATTAGTGGCAGCACCGCGCCTCCGGCAAGGGCCATAATCAAAAACGAAGAACCAATTTTAGTAAAACGTCCTAAGTCGGCAATGGCTAAAGGCCAGAGAGCCGGAAAAATTAAAGAGTTGGCTAAACCTAAAAGGGCGATAAAGAGCACCGAAGAGAAGCCATCGGAGAAAATAGCGGCCAAGGTAAACAAAAAGCCTACTACCGCACAAATTTTAAGGGCGGTCTCTTGTGAAAGGAATTTCGGGATACTAACAATACCAACAAAATACCCTACAATCATGGCAACTAAGGTACAGGTTGTAAAGAATTTAGCTGAAGATAGCTCAATACCTTGGGATGCACCGTAGCTAATAACCGTATCGCCGGCCATAACCTCTACGCCCACATAAAAGAACATGGCCAAAGTACCTAAAACCAGGTGCGGGAATTGCAGAATGCTTTTTTTGTTGGTGTTAGCCGCCGAAACAGCCGCATCTTCCTGGTCAGTATCAATTTCAGGCAAAGACGAGAAGTAAACAATTACCGCTAAAACCACCAATACACCAATCATTATCAGATAAGGCGTAACTACGCGTGCAGCCAGGGCATCTAACTCCGCAGCTTTTTGCGCCAAGTCCATGCTTGCCAGCCGGTTTACCAAGGCATCGGCATCTTTCAGGGCAATAGCACCCAAAATGATAGGGGCCAAAGCACCCGCTACTTTATTACAAATACCCATTACGCTAATGCGTTTGGCCGCACTTTCGCGCGGGCCCAATATGGTAATGTACGGGTTAGCCGCCGTTTGCAATACCGCTAAGCCGGTACCCTGCACAAACAGACCTAATAAAAATAAGCTGTAAGTACGGGTAAGCGCCGCCGGAATAAAAATTAAAGCGCCTAAAGCCATTACCACCAAGCCAGCCGACATCCCTCGTTTAAAACCTGTTGCTTTTAAAACCCAGGCCGAAGGAATAGCCATAACCAGGTAAGCAATATAAAAGGCAAACGCTACCAGGTACGACTCGAAATTATTTAACTCGCACGCTATTTTGAGGTACGGAATTAAAACCGAATTTAACCAGGTTACAAAACCAAAAATAAAGAAAAGGGCACCTATAATAATAATAGGTCGCGAGTCATTTTTATTAACGGAGGGTTCCGGCTTAGCAGACTGCTGGTACTCGGCAATTTTTGTCATAACGATTAATTTGGTTGGTGTTTATATTATATCTTTCTGTAAATTAATTTCTTGCTCTAAACGCAACTGACACAAAGCGCCTGCGCCCAGTACTGCCACGTTCTCTATTGCCGATGGTTTAATCTGGAATTTATCCAGCACCGTTTTAAAAGGAAATTCCTGAATACCGGCTTCCAGCGCATCTTTAAAATAAGCGTAAGCCTTGCTAATAGAACCACCTAAAAATATTGCTTCCGGCGAAAAAGCAAATAATATTATTTTAACCGCCTGACTTAAATGCCGGCCAAACTGGTTATACATCTCTAAGCCATGGGCATCGCCCTGACTAGCCAGCGCCAATACTTCGGTACCATCAAGCCCAAACTGCTGCTGAAAAAATTTGCCACTGCAATAATCTTCCAGGGTTTTATCCAGGTAAGGTATGCTGCCAAACTCGCCGGCACTGGAAAGTGTGCCCGAATATAAATTATTGTTGGCAATTATACCGCCGCCAAAACCGGTACCCAAGGTTAAACCAATAACATTTTTACATTCTTGTGCCTGCCCATACAACTTCTCGCCGAGGATAAAGCAATTGGCATCGTTGGTAATAAATACCGGCTTATCAAAATATGCTTCCAGGTTTTCTTTTAAAGGTACTTTTTTCCAGGACGGAATATTTTGTACCTGGTAAATGACACCCTCTTTCTCATCAATCAGGCCGGGAGCTCCTACGCCAATGCCCACCACTGTTTCGTCCATTAATTGTTCAATACCGGCAATAATATGGTTTATTATCTGGTCTTGAGACGCCTGTGCCAGCGTGGGTAATTTAATCTGGTTAATTATTTCGCCGGCTTGTATTAAGCCGATTTGTATTTTGGTTCCTCCAATATCAATTCCAATAATTTTGTATGACTCCATGCTTCTTGTTTGTTCAAATATTTCTTTTGCTCTTCTGATTTGCCGTTTTAAAATAACTGCAAATATTCATCTACTTATAGTTTTAGCATGTAATCAAGTAAAACGCTTTTATTAAATAAAACTTCCTGCATATTACATGGGTAAATATTCTCTTAACCGGCCACTTAAAAATATTATTGCCGGTGAGGTCCTAGTATAATACACCAGCCAAAACTAGTTATAAACCGCTGCCTAAAAAGTTAAGTAAATGTTAATTAAGTTTCCATTTTACAAAAGCTTCCATGGCTTCGTAATTGGCTAAACCTAATTTATTGTAATTATTGGCTGTTTCGCGGTTACGTTCCTCGGCGCGCACCCAAAACTCCCGCGCATCATCGCCGGGGAAAACGGGCGTATCTTTCTGCGACTGGTGTTTAAAGATGGCGTGGCGCTTACGCAACACTTCCTGCGGCGACAATGGCACCGCCATTTCTATCTCGTGTGTTTCAAACTCGTGCCAGGCACCCCGGTACATCCACAACCAGCAATCGTTTACCCATTCCTCTGTTTCGCGTAAGCGTTTTAAGGCTTCGGTTACAATATTAAAACAAACAATGTGGGTGCCGTGCGGGTCAGCAAAGTCGCCGGCCGCATATACCTGGTGGGGTTTTACTTTTTGCAATAACGCCATGGTAAGCTGCACATCGGCATCAGTTACGGCATTTTTCTGGGTTTTGCCAGTTTCGTAAAAAGGCAAAGCCATAAAGTGGATGTGGTCATCGTCTAAGCCGGCATACCGCGCACCCGCAATGGCTTCCGTTTTGCGAATGTAACCTTTTACATTCCGAATCTCCTGCGTATCTACCTGGTTGGGCTGTTTTTGCTCTATAAAACGCCGCATATCGGCGTAGATGGTTTTGAGCTGAGAATTGCAATTACAGATGCTTTCTTCAAAATCGATGGTAAACTCCATGTACCGCAGCACATCATCATCCCAAACAGCAGTATTGCCCGATGTCTGATACGCCACATGCACCTGGTG
>NZ_JBMQUD010000073.1:0-53363 GCF_057359045.1 Adhaeribacter sp. | reverse complement strand
ACATGTATCAGCGCGATTTTACCGCGGCCAAACCTCTCCTGACTGACGTAATCAACAACGGACCTTACCGCTTGGTAAGCTGCTATCACGATAATTTTAAAACTGCCACCGAAAACAACAGCGAATCGGTGCTGGAAGTCCAGAATTCGATAGCCGATGGCGGCAGCGGTCAGAATGGTAACTGGGGCGAGAACCTTAATTTCCCCTACAATGCCGGTCCGGGTGGTTGCTGCGGCTTTTACCAACCTTCGCAAAACCTGGTAAATGCCTTTAAAACCGACGCCAATGGCTTACCGTTATTAGACACTTATAACGATGTAGATGTTAAAAACGACGAAGGTTTAGCTGCTACAGCACCTTTTACGCCCCACGAAGGCAATCTGGATCCGCGCTTGGACTGGACCGTTGGCCGCCGGGGTATTCCGTTCTTAAACTGGGGCAATCATCCGGGCCGCACCTGGATTCGTGACCAGGCTTTTGCCGGACCTTATACCTCTATGAAGTATACTTTTTACCAGGGCGAAAATGCCGGTGCCGAGTCGACCAGAGCCAATGCGAATAACTACCGGTTAATTCGTTTTGCCGATATTTTATTGTTACGGGCGGAAGTGGCCGTAGAAGAAAATGACCTGGCTACCGCCCTTACCATTGTAAACCAAATCCGCGACCGGGCCGATAACTGTGTTGTTACCAAAGCCGATGGTACCCCGGCAGCCAATTATAAAGTTGGTTTGTACACGGCTTTTGCTAACCAGGAGTTTGCCCGCAAAGCCGTGCAGTTTGAGCGCCGCTTAGAATTAGCGATGGAAGGCCAACGGTTCTTCGATTTGGTACGGTGGGGCAATGCGGCCGAAGTGCTAAACCGCTATCTGGCCAAAGAAAGCACCAGAAGAACGTACTTAAACGGAGCTACTTTCGAGAAAGGCAAAGACGAATATTTCCCGATTCCGCAAACCCAAATTGATATTGTAGGTAGCAGTATTTTAAAGCAAAATCCGCTATAATATTCTTTAAACCTAGCTAATATTAAGAAAAAAGAGAGAGCACACTTACTGCTCTCTCTTTTTTTACTTACTTGTGCTGCCTTAACTTAAAATATCACCTATCTATGGCTTACATGGCTAGATAACCTTCCGTGCGGTTACGCTTGTAAGAAGTAAATTTATTTGGATGGAATTTATTGCTAAAAGCTTTTCTATTATTTTACTAATAGAAGAATTAGTATTTTAGAAGGGAAGAATTTTTAAATAAATTAAACCGAATTATTCATCTATTATATATTGCAGATAACCGGAATCAAGTGCTAATAACCGGAACAAATTCCGTTTATTCACTAGTTGGTAAAAATTATAATAAATGAAAACTATCCCCATTCTGCTATTAACTTTACTTGTCACGGTAATAACCTATGGTCAGAATGTTGATTTAAAATATGTGCATTCTTCGCTTAAGCAAGCAGTAAATGAATTAAATGCACAAGAGATAGAGACAATATTTATTTACCATTCCTATTGTATTGGTTGTGAAAGTAGGAATAGTACTGCAAATTGCAATGGTTTTATAGATGCAAGAATACTTTGGAAAAAACAAGGTAATTCTTATTCACAGGTAATATTCTGTGACGGAAGTAAAACCAAACCAGTATTAACTAACTCCATGGCTTTTGATTACTTCTTGAATAATGTAAATACTCTTACCGAAAGAAGGCCTCTGCCTAAAGGTAAATTCTATCCGCCCGTTCCTGTTCATCATTATGGAGAGGACTTTTATTTAGTTATAAAACAGAAATGGTATAATACGAACTTGCGGGAAACCAAAGAGAAAATAAACACTGGAAACAGTATAGCTGGATAGAACCAACAATTAAACTTTCTGACTTGAATAAAGCTGAAGTAAACAAAAAATAACTTTTACCAACACTGTGTATAACAAATCCTTGCTACGCTGCGGCTTGTCATACACGCGGCCCGTTGTGTGTCATTTTATAGATGAACAAAATCTTAATCATTTTAACATTAATAGTGAGCAGCTTTGGTTGCAGTCACAAAATGGAATATAAAGAATTTACCTCTGAGCAAGGCTGGTTTACAATTCAATTGCCTGACAACTGGGACGAGTTTGAGGATAATGAAGGGACTTACCTTTTCTATGACGCAGAAGATTGGAAAGGGAACTTCAGGATTACGCCTTTAAGATGGGACAATAAGAAGAAAAGAGACACAGTTCCTGAACTACTTGCAGAAGAACTTCAAGAGAAAAGCTCTAAGAAAGCTACGAAGGTTAAGCTTGGCGACTTTGGCTGTGTTTTCTACAAAGATTACTTCCTAGAAGAATCGGAAGAAGTTTTAACCTACAACTGGACTTTCGGCAGGGACAACACAATGTTTCTGGTTTCATACTCAACCGATAAAGAAAGGGAAGCAACTGAATCAAATAATGAAGAGCTGAAACAGATTGAATACATTATAAAGTCTCTAAAAATAAAATAAAAACGTCACACAACATTGTGCATAAGCCATGCTACGGCCGACGGCCTTGCACGCCTCATGCTCGAGACCGTTGGGTGTCATTATAAAAAATTAATAAATGAAAAAATATTTACTTGCTGTTGCTATAGCTACAACCATTATAAGCTGCAAACCTTCCCAAAGAATAACTCCTGTTGAAGCCGCCAATAAGCTTGGCCCTAATCCACACTTCATAATAGACGGAAAAGCATCTAATAAATCCGCAATGCAGACAATGGATGCGGAAGATGTTGCTTCGCTGACAGCATATTACGGCAAAGACGCTATGAACCGATACGGGGACAAAGCCAAGGACGGTGCAGTTGAGATTGAAACCAGAGCATTTGCTAAAGAAAAGTACCAAAAGGTGCTAAAAGAGGCAAGTAGTGAGTATAAGAGCCGACTTGAGACAGAAGGTGGGGACAGCAGTTTCCAATATATACTGAATGGAAAGCCCCTGACAGGAAACTACGCAGGCGACTTGGCTAGCATAACTCCTGACCTTCTGAAAGAAATCAAAATTATCGGAAGTGAGGAATTGAGTAGCAGTTACAATATAGCTGGGAAAGCAGTTGGGGTAGTCATTACTGCAAATCCATCTAAGAACCTTTATAATGGGAAGGAAAAGTTCAATCAAAAATAATTGTGCATAAGCCATGCCACGGCCGACGGCCTTGCACGCCTCATGCACGAGGTCGTTACAAAAAGCAATTAACCCCAACATATAACAAAAAAGAGCCTTTCGGCTCTCTTTGTAAATTTTCAATCCCGTTTACTCTTCAGCAACTTACGCAGTTCCGCCAGTTCGTCGCGGAATTTGGCGGCTTGCAAAAAGTCGAGTTCTTTCGCGGCTCCTTCCATTTGCTTTTCGGTTTTTTTGATGAGTTTTTCCAGCTCATCGCGCTTCATGTACTGAATAACCGGTTCGGCGGCCAGCGATACTTCTTCGGCATCCGGGCCGGCGTAAATTTTAACTTCTTTCCGGGCATCGGCTACCGAAGTTTGTACCAGAATTTCTTCTTTCGATTTGTACACCGTAGTAGGCGTAATGCCATGCTCCTCGTTGTAAGCCATCTGTACGGCCCGGCGGCGGTTTGTCTCGTCGATGGTGCGTTGCATAGAGCCAGTCATGCGGTCGGCGTACATAATCACTTTGCCCTGGCTGTTCCGGGCAGCCCTACCGGTAGTCTGGATGAGCGAGCGCTGGTCGCGCAGAAATCCTTCTTTATCGGCATCCAGAATAGCAACCAAAGATACCTCCGGTAAATCCAAGCCTTCGCGCAAGAGGTTAACGCCAATGAGTACATCTATATGGCCCAGGCGCAGTTCCCGCAATATTTCTACCCGGTCTAAAGATTTAATCTCGGAGTGAATATATTTTACCTTAATATTCAGCCGGTCCATGTACTTAGATAACTCTTCGGCCATGCGCTTGGTAAGGGTAGTTACCAGCACGCGGTCGCCCATTTTAATACGGTTGTCTATTTCGTCGAGCAAATCATCTACCTGGTTAATGCTGGGGCGTACTTCAATTTCGGGATCTAATAAGCCGGTAGGCCGGATAATCTGCTCTACTACTACCCCACCCGCTTTTTGCAATTCGTAATCGCCGGGTGTAGCGCTCACAAAAATGGTCTGATGCATCATCGACTCAAACTCATTAAACGTAAGCGGCCGGTTATCCATCGCCGAAGGTAACCGGAAGCCGTACTCAACGAGCTGGGTCTTGCGGGAACGGTCGCCGCCCCACATGGCCCGTACTTGCGGCGTGGTAACGTGGCTCTCGTCGATTACCATTAAAAAATCATCGGGGAAATAATCGAGCAAACAGAAAGGGCGGGCGCCGGGTTGCCGCCTATCGAAATAACGCGAGTAGTTCTCGATGCCGGAGCAATAGCCCAGTTCCCGAATCATTTCCAAATCGAACTCGGTCCGTTCTTTTATGCGCTTGGCTTCTTCTTCGCGAAATTCTTTTTGGAAGTAATTGTGCTGCGCCACCATATCGAACTGAATTTCCCGGATGGCCTGCTGCAACACATCCTGGCCAGTAACAAAAAGGTTGGCTGGGTACAAAGCAATGCTATCTTCTTCTTCAATTTTTTTACCGCTGGCCGGATCTATGCGCTGGATGGTTTCAATCTCATCGCCGAAGAAATAAATGCGGTAAGCGTGGTCGGCGTAAGCCGGGAAAATATCAACCGTATCGCCTTTTACCCGGAACGTACCGCGGGTAAATTCGGCTTCGGTGCGACTGTATAAAATCTGCACAAACTGGTACAGCAAATTATTGCGGCTCACGCGTGTGCCAGGTTTCAGAAAAATAACGTTTTTACCAAATTCTTCGGGGTTACCAATACCGTAAATACACGACACGGAGGCCACCACAACTACATCGCGCCGCCCCGACAGCAACGCCGAAGTACAGTGCAGCCGCAATTTTTCAATTTCTTCATTAATAGCTAAATCCTTCTCAATAAAGGTATTGGTAGAAGCAATGTACGCTTCGGGCTGGTAATAATCGTAATAAGAAATAAAATATTCGACGGAGTTATGCGGGAAGAAACTTTTAAACTCGCCGTATAACTGGGCCGCCAGGGTTTTGTTGTGGCAAAGCACCAAAGTAGGTTTTTTAACCTCCTGAATAACATTGGCCACCGTAAAAGTTTTACCCGTACCAGTAGCTCCCAAAAGTACCTGGGCTGGTTCGCCGTTGTTTACGCCTTCTACCAGTTGGGCAATAGCTTTGGGCTGGTCGCCGGTAGGCTGAAACTCCGATGTTAGTTTAAAATCCATGGAATAAATTTAAGGGAATCAGAATAAATTATAACAATTTATCCGGGTTAGTAGTTGCATTGGCTTTACTTTTTTGTTAGCTGGTTGTTTATTGTTGGTTATTGATTGTTGATGGCTAAGAGCTAACGACTAACTGCCAGAACTAAAAAAACCTGCTCAATAGTTAAGCAGGTTTAGTTATTCTATAAAAGAACAGTAAAGTTTTTTAAATATTGTTTTATTGGCCTAAGGTATAGCTCGAACTAAAAGCTACCCCAATTGTATAGGGCTTACCTCGGCCATTAGATAAATTTTCGGGTTGTGCGGCCAAGCTGTTCAGGTTTTGGGTGCCTTCCAGGCCGGCCCTCAAATTAATTGATTTTGAAATTTTGAATCCACGGCCAGCCGAAACAGTAGCCGCTACCTGCCAGGTCCGGAAAGGCGACTCGGTTTGCCCCTGAAATTTAATATCCGGCACTTTGGCCGAGCCTGATAAAACCTGGGCCTGCACCAACATATTCGTTAAAAAACCCACCGAGGCATAGTAAAAAGATTTGCGTTGGCTGGTTTGGTAATTTAACCGGACAGGAATACCAATTAACCGGTACCGGTACTGCGTTTCGAAAGTAGGCGTTTGCACCACCGTAGCGGTATTTAAATTTTCCGGCCCCGATAACGAAGCAATTAATGCCGTAGATGGCAAAACCACAATCGGGTCGAGGCTTTGTTTGGTATCGGTATTAACACCCGTGTAATTGTAACGGGCAGCCAGGTTGGTATTGCTAAACACGTAAGATGTATTAGAGTTGGCTATGTTTTGGGTATAATTAATACCGCTTTCCAGGCTCCAATGCTTATTTAAAGCATAACCCGCTACTACCCCGGTATTGTAAGAAAATCCCGGATTAGTATTGTTATCGAACTCATTTAAAGCCTGGGAGTAGCTGGGCGTAGCCGCATTGCTGGCATTAGGCGCATTAAACGATAAAGTAGGCGACGGCGCATTAACGTAACTGCCACTGCCCTGAGGCTCCAGTTGAATATTCTGGTTAAAATAATGCGGGGCGTATTTGGCGCTAAAACTCCAGCGACCCGTTTTATTTTTTTCGTTCTGTTCTGCCGATGATTCCGGGAGCATAGCCAACAGATTGGCGTTAGCATTTGTCGCAACGGGCATGGGTCTTACTTCAGCCAAAAGCGACACGCTGTTTACACCGGAATTAAGCGTGGGCACTACCGATTTTAAATTTCCGGTAAGTAAATCAGCATTTTCTTCGGTACTAACCGCGGTTGTGCTTACAGGGCCAGCCTCTGGCAAATTAGTTAATCTAGCCGTTACTTTATTATTTTTTGCCGGATTGTTTAATGCGATATATTCTGAAGCAGCTGTGTTATTTATATACGGTTCCCGCGTTTTATTCTTACGTAACCCATTTTCTTTTAAAGCTTTATTAGTTACAGATTTAGGAGGTTGCTGGGCCAATGCCGTAGCGGGTAAATCACCGGCCGACTGATTAGCCGCTGCTACCGAATTACCTGAAGGCGTTAGCACTTCGGGTCGAATAGCTGCTGGAGCATTACCAGCAACAGGCTGGTTTTGGGTAGTAGTTGTACTTTGTGCAATTGTGTTTTGGGAGGCTGGGGTAATATTTTTATCGTAATATAAATAACTAGCAGCGCATACTACTAAAAAGATACAGGCTGCCGCTAAGATCCGGTACCAGCCCAATCGCTCCCGGTAGTAACCGGCCTCTTTCGACCCCAGCCCTTGCTCGATGCGGTCCCACACCCTTTCCGAAGGTGTTACTTCCGCCTCTTCCAGGCTTGCCCGGAAAAGTTCTTCGAGGCTTTGGGGTTTATTTTTATCTGATAATTCTTTCATTGTACTTTTCTTCGTGACGTTCCAACATGTTTTTTAAAATTGCCCGCGCACGTGAATACTGACTTTTTGATGTTCCTTCCGAGATTTCTAACATGGTAGCGATCTCTTTATGCGAATATCCTTCTATGGCATATAGGTTAAATATAAGTTGGTACCGGGGAGCTAAACTCTGGATCATGGCCAGCAAATCTTCGTAAGCATACCCCGATAATATAAATTCCTCTTCCGGAATATTTTCTACTTTATCGGTTTCGGCCACCGAGCTTACGTACATTTTTTTGCGGTGATGCTTTAATGCCGTATTTACCATAATGCGCCTAATCCAAAACTCCAGTGGGCACTCTCCTTTAAAATTTTTAATATTTTCAAAAACTTTAACAAAGGCATCCTGTAAAATATCCTCGGCTTCGAAACTGGTTCGGGCATAACGCAAACAAACAGCCATCATTTTTTTAGCATACTGCTCATACAGTTGCTTTTGCACAGCACGTTTACCTGCTATGCACCCCTGCACCAGTTGTTGCTCTTCCGTAAGGCTGTTCTTAAAAAGTTTCAAGTATACTTGCGAATAATAGCCTGAGTTTGATCCTACACTCCCATGACCCTTAGGCACCTGGTTTGGTTGCAAGCTCAAAAAAATATTTTAAAATATATTCAAATATAAGCGATTAAACTGATTTGTGAAGGCGCTGCTTATACCTGAACTAAAGTTCCCGGCAAGAAATAACCAGGTTTCTCTAGGCAGTACAATTTATTAAAAATCAGCGACAAGCGTACTTATGTAAATGATTTAAATCAAACACATCAGCCATTCAGAACAAAGCCTTAATAAGATTTAACTATTCCAGATTTGCCAGGAAATTTCGGCCTGGAGGCAAAGCATTTCGTACCCGTTTTTGGTGTGGGCACCAGCCTCGCGGCCTTGCCGCAGAAATGCAGTTTCAGCGGGGTTATATACCAAATCGTATAAATAATGCTTTTGGGTAAGGGCGGCGTACGGAATAGCCGGAAAGGTTTCTATTTTTGGGTAAGTGCCCAGCGGGGTGGTATTTATAATTAAGGTATAATCAGCCAATAGGGCATTGGTTAGGTCCTGGTAACTGAGTTGGCCGGCTACCGGGGTGCGCGATACCAGTTTATAAGCAATATGCAGGTGTTCGAGCGCGGCCTGCACCGCTTTTGCCGCACCGCCGTTGCCCAATATTAAAGCTTTGGCGTTGGCATTTACTGGGTAAAAATTCTGCAACGACTGCATAAACCCCTGGTAATCGGAATTGTAGCCAACCGCTTTGCCGTTCTGGATTTTAATTACGTTTACGGCTCCTATTTTTTTAGCCTCGGCCTCAACATCGTCTAAATACGCTAAAACATTTTGCTTATGCGGCACCGTTACGTTTAAACCTTTCAGGTTGGGCACCTGCTGCAGCAATGCCGGCAAGGCGGTAATATCGGGCATTTCGTAGAGCTTGTAAGTACAGTCCTCAATATTTTCGGCGGCAAACTTCTGGCCGAAATATTTTTCAGAGAACGAATGTGTAAGCGGATACCCAATAAGACCAAAGGCTTTCACGTGATGCAAATAACTAATAATGAACAAGATTAAGCATTGCTACTACGGCTGGAGAGTTTATGCTTTACAAACTCGTACAGCGGCGGCAATACCGAAATAAGGATTATGGCAAATATAGCCAGCGTAAAGTTCTTTTTCACGGCCGGAATATTGCCAAAAAAGTAACCGGCACCCACAAATAAAACTACCCACAAAAAACCACCAATAATATTATAGGCAATAAATTTAGAATATTTCATGGTGCCTACTCCGGCCACAAACGGTGCAAACGTACGGATAATAGGAATAAAGCGGGCGAAAATAATGGTTTTGGCACCGTGTTTCTGGTAAAAATTCTGGGTTTTAAGCAAGTGTTCTTTTTTCAGGAAACGGTAATCGCGCCGGAAAACCTTAGGCCCAAAATAATCGCCGATGTAGTAATTTAAAGTATCGCCTAAAAAAGCGGCCACAAACAACAGCCCAATCAGGTAAAAAACATTAAAAGGTGCCGGCAAATGTTCGCCGTTGGCTGCCAGTTGCGGTGCCGCAAAAGCACCGGCGGCAAACAACAATGAGTCGCCGGGCAAAAAAGGCATAACCACCACCCCGGTTTCAACAAAAATTATCAGGAATAGAATTAAGTACGCCCAAACCCCGTAATCGGTTATTATTTGCGACAAGTGCACATCCAGATGCAGAAAAAAATCAATAAAATCGCGCAGTAGCTCCATGTTGGGCTATTAATTAGTTATAAGTTGTAAGTTAAAAGTAGTAAGTTTTGGTAATTGATATATGATTATCAAAATCAGCAAAAGAAATTATAAGGCCAAAAACAGGCGACATTTATGTAAAAAGATGGTATACGTAAATAGCTAATGTAGTTTTATATGTTACTTCATCAACTAACAACTTACTACTTAAAACTAATTACTTCAGGGTATTCATGTCCAGGAAGTGCAAAAAAGTATCGCCCCGCAACCCTAACCGGATGGTTTCTAAAGGCACTACCTCGCTGGGCGAAATATTACCTAAGTTTACGTTTGCACCTAATAATTTAATAAACCACACCTGTTGCTCTTTCTGGGGAGCTTCCCAGATAATTTTTTCGAAAGGGATTTTGGTAAGAATTTCTTCTACCAGGCCGCTTCTTACTTCGCCGGTTGATCTGAATAAACCCACGTTGCCGCCTTCGCGTGCTTCCCCAATTACTTTCCAGGAGCCGGCATCTAGCTCGTCCTGCATTAATTTAATCCATTTGTAAGGCGGAATAATTTTTTGGTCGTCTTTAGAACCTACTTCGGAAAGCACCGTTACCTGCTCTGCCAGTGTCCGGATGTATTCACACTTGGTTTCATGCGCCAACTCTATAGAGCCATCCGACACCTCGGCGTACTCCATTTTATATTTATCGAGGGTTCGCCGGTACTCATCAAACTGGTTACGGATTATAAAAGCTTCGAAGAGGGTCCCGCCAAAATATACCGGAATGCCGGCGGCTTGGTAAACATCTAATTTGCGTTGTAAGTTAGGTACTACGTAAGAGGTAGCCCAGCCCAACTTAACTATATCCACGTATTCGCCGGCTACTTCTATAAAGTTTTCTACTTCCTGAATGCTTAAGCCTTTATCCATGGCCATGGTATATCCTTTTTGGCGTGGTTTGGCATCCCGCTCAGGCAAGTGATTTAGCGTGTAATTCATCAAATAAAATCTATACTTAAATGGTTTTTTCTATTTTTAGTTTAAAATAGCTTGCTCTGTTATTTAATGCTCTGTAAAGTTAATACCCCTTTACCAAGCCTTTCAATTATTTGCGATATTGGTCTATCAGGCGGGCCAAAGCCTTCTGCGACTCCAATTCCGGAAAATATTCAAACAGCAGATAATGCTTTTCGAAGTCCAAAATTAATGCATTTTCGAGAAAGTTATAGGCTTCTTTGTATTTTCCTGCCGAAAGTAAATAAGCGCACATCCGGTAATGCAGTTCGGCTTCTTCGGGCTGTATTTCAATGGCGTTTTCCATGAGTTCAATGGCGCCTTCATAATTGCCTTGTTCGTAAAGCAAAATAGACCAGTTTAACCAGATATCTTTGTTGGCCGGCGCCAGTTCGCTGGCTTTTTCATAAGCTTCGGTACTCGATACAATATGCCCCACGTTATACTCGGCCGCCGCCAAGGCTAGCCAATAATCCGAACTATCGGGGTAAATGGTAGCCGCTTTCCGAAAAAAATGAACGGCTTCGAACCACTTGGCCTGGGCATTTAAAATAACGCCAATGCCAAACCAGGCTTCATCCATGGTGGGGTCCAGGTCAATGGCTTTCTGGTAAAATTTACGCGATAAGTCCCATTGCCGCAGCTTTTCGTAACATTCGCCAATGTTGCAATAAATCTCGGCCGACGGAGCATCATGCTCCATAGAAACCTGAAAATTATCAATAGCTTTGGCAAAATAGCCGAGGTGCACGTGGGTATTGGCCATTTGTAAGTAGCCATTGGCAAAATCGGCTTTTATAATAGTGGCGTACTCAAAAGCATTTAAGGCTTTTTCAAACTGTTCGAGCCGGAAATAAACCAGCCCCTGGTTGTACCAGGCTAAATGCGAGTACGGGTCGGCATCGATAAATTCCTGGAAATAAGGCAAGCTACTTTCTAACCCGCCAGTAATATCCAGGCAATACAACAGCTCGTGCATGCCCAATTCATTTTCGGGGTTAATTTTGAGGCACTGCTTGTAATATTTTATAGCCGATTTAAATTTACCCCAACTCTGGTACGTGAGCCCAATGTTAAAATAAATATCATCGCGGTCGGTGGTAGCTTCGGCAGCTTTCTTAAAAAAATCAATAGCGGTATGGTACTCGCCTTTTTGGGTATAAATAACCCCGCGGGTTACAAAAATATCGGCATTATCCGGATCTACCTGGGCTATTTCTTCGGTTAGTTGCAGCGCCTCTTCAAAATTGCCGCCCATCGCCAGCAACTGAGCTTTATCAATTAATAATTCCGTTGAGAACGGATACTGCCCCAAAGCGGCATTGCACGCTTCCAGGGCTTTGGTATAGTTTAAATTATTCGTATAGTGGTCAATTATTAATTCAAATTCAGATAAATCAAAAAATACAGCATGGTTATCTTTTACCATATTTTCAAATTTATGTATTAAATCCAACTGCTCATCTCTATCATCAAAATGTTCATCCATCGATCATTTTCTCCTTTCCGCTGCAAAAATACAGCTCCTTTTTCTAAAGGCAACCATCCTTATTTATTCGGCTCCAACAAAGCCGGATGGCTTTGTTTTAGTTCCTGGCAACACCAGGTAATGGTTTGCGCTAACGGTATAAACTCAAAACTGAGCCATGTTTTAATTTTTTCGTTGTTATAAACGTGTTTCTTTTTGGCAATACGTGCGGTTTCTTTCGTTATTAGGGGGCGTTTGCCCGTAAATACCGACCGCAACTGCTCGGCTCGCCATATTATTTCGGTCAAGAAATTTGGCACTTTAACCGATGGGCCTTTTTTATTCAGACAAACCGCTACCTGTTCAAAAAAAGATTTGTACGACAACAGCCCGGCATTTAAAATAAACCGTTCGGCAGTAATATCCGCAGCCATGAGCGCCAGCATGGCAGTTACTACATCCCGCACATCTACAAAATTCGCGCCGCCGTCGGTATAAAAGCGCGGCTCGTCGTAAACATATTTAAATAATTGCGTGCTGCTCCGGGTCCAATCGGCGGACGGACCCAGTACCACCGATGGATTTACAATAACGGCTTGTAAGCCTTCTGAGATGCCGCGCCATACCTCTAATTCGCCAAAATATTTTGAACTGGCATAAACCGAATGCGGCGAGTTGGGATCCCACTTGGTATTTTCGTTTAACAGGTCTTTGCCTTTTACCTGCCCAATAGCCGCTACTGAACTTACATGGCACAATTTTACCTGCGGGTTTTCGAGGCAGGCATTTACAATATTGGCCGTACCGGTAACATTTATTTCTTTTAGCAACGTGGCATCTTGCGGGGCATACGATACTAAACCGGCACAATGATATACCTGGTTAACCCCCTGCATAATTTGCCGAAGCAAATCGGTATCCAGAATATCGCCTTTAATCCATTCTATTTGCTGGCCCCTATTCCCGAATATAGTTGGAATTTCCTGCCGGTACAATACCTTAAGCTTGGCTCCTTCGGCCAGCAGCCGGCGGATTAAGAAACTACCAATCAGGCCTGTACCCCCGGTTACAAATATCATCGGCAAGAAATATTAAATTTAAAGTTGCGGATTTTGTAAAGGCAGGGCCAAAACTTTTTTGAAATAAGCAGTGGTTGCCGTTTTGGTTAAAGTTTGTAAATGCCGCAAGTGATGGGCATCGGTACCAATAAAACTAACGAGCTTTAAATCGGTTAACTTTTCGGCAACTTTGCGGGCGGCTTCGGAATAATACCCCGAGAGTGCGTTAATATTTACCTGAAATAATATACCTAATTCATGCATTTTGAGTAACTCATCGAAACGGTTGTACAGGTAGGTATATCGTTCGGGGTGCGCCAATACCGGCGTGTAGCCGGTGGTTTTGAGGGTAAATATTATTTCTTTAAAATTCAAAGGTTCGTTTATGTAAGAGGTTTCTACCAGCACATGGTTCTGGCCAAAGGTCAAGAGGGGTTCATCGGCTTTAACTTTATCCAAGAACCACTCGTCGAGGTAATATTCGGCCGCACAATCTAAAGTTATATCCCAACCTTTTTCTTTTACCGCGGTTTGCAGCAGGGCTAGCTTTTCGCGGATGCTACTGGGGGTATTCCGGTAAAAATCGCCCATAATATGGGGTGTCATAATTAATTTACGGAAGCCCAGGTCTTTTAAAACCGCTACCATTTCCAAAGATTTCTCCAGGGTATCGGCCCCGTCATCCAGCCCCGGCAACACGTGCGAGTGCATGTCTACGGCTACCGCAGCAAAGGGCGCTATTTGTTCTTTCCGGAATATATTTTTAAAAGCGGTCAGCATGATTACTACATAAATGTTCGTCTAAACCGCTTCCAGTAGCTTTCCTTAACTTCGTCGTCGTAGTAACTGTTGCCGTAACCATATCCGTAGCCGTAGCCATAGCCATAGCCATAGCCGGTTCCGCTGCTGCCGGCATCGTTCAGAATTACTGCGAGCCGTGTAAAATTATTTGTTTTCATAATCTTATTTATATTCTTCAGGAAGGATTTTTTGGAATAATCGGCCCTGACAATATAAATAGGAATATTGGCTTTGCGCATAATTAAAATACCATCGGTTACCAAACCTACCGGCGGCGTATCTACAATAATTACATCATAAATCTTATGTAATTCGGCCAGCATTTCATCGAACTGGGGATTTAAAATCAGCTCCGATGGGTTTGGCGGCGTTGGCCCGGCCGTAATAAAATGCAGGTTCGGGATAGACGATTCCTGAATACACTCTTCTACCGAGTGTTTATTTATTAAAATGGTACTGATACCAATGGTATTTTCAGCGTCGAAAGCCAGATTTACTTTGGGTTTGCGTAAATCTAAATCCAGAATAATTACTTTTTGGTTAGATAAGGCAATAATCCCCCCCAGATTTACCGCTACAAACGTTTTACCTTCGCCGCTAATGGTTGATGTAACTGATATTAGGCGCTTCTTTTTGGTACCGGCATTAATAAAATCCAGGTTTGTCCGGATAGAACGGATAGACTCGCTTATGGCCGATTTGGGATTTTTATCGACAATTAATTTAGAAACAGCGAGCTTTTCGCGGGTATAATGCGGCACCACTCCCAATACCGAAGCACGCGTATTACGCTCTATTTCGCTTACATTGGTAACGGTATTATGCATAAAATACCGGCCGGCAATCAGGCCAATACCCAGAAACAAGCCGCTGGCTAAACCAATGGCATAAATCATTATCCGGTTAGGCGATATGGGTTCGGAAGGCAAAGAAGCTGGGGCCAGAATCTGGAAATCGGCCACGGTACCAGCCTGCGAAATACCTAATTCAATTTTTTTATCGAGTAAAGTTAAATAAGTGCCTTCATATAAACTAAAAGGCCGTGCCAAACGTACCCGCTCGGTTTCTTTCTGCGGCATGGTTTGCAACTTGCCTTCAATGACGCCGATGCTGGTATTAATGGTAGCCGCTTCTTTTTCGAGTAACTCTATATTTTGCTCCAGCAGTTTATTTACCGCGTCTTTGGTAAAAATCATTTCTTTCTGATACCGCTTTACAGCTTCGGTAGAGTCTTTGTAAGAACGTTTAAGCAATTTATAATATAATTGCAATCTGCTTAACTCCGCAATGCGTTGACTCAGTTCCTGATCTTCTACAGCTTTAAGGGAAGGAATTACCTGCTCCAGTTCATCTTCCGGGCTATCTTCCTGGGTATTGCGGTTTACCAGCCGGGCCACATCCTTAATTAACTCTATTTGGGTATTTAATTTTTCGCGGGCGGCATTCAGGTTCTCCAGCTTGGCCAGTTGTGTACCCACTTCGGCTTTAATATCATAGGTCCGGTTCTGGCGCACAAAACTTTCCATATTCTCTTCGGACCGTTGCAGATTGTTTTCGGTTTCTTTAAGCAACTGGTCCAGGAACTTTTGCCTTTGGGTGGTAGCTAAATTTTTCTGATGAATCTTTTGCTCCAGGTAAGCGGTATCAATTTCGGTTACAATGTCGCGGGCTTTGGTCGGGTTGAAGTCGGTAAATAAAATATTGATGGTGTGGGCCTCCGGGTTGGCTATTTCTACCGATAAATTCTGATTCAAATAATTGTTTAAAGCGCCATCGCTGTTAATCACGAAA
The DNA here is from genome assembly GCF_057359045.1 of Adhaeribacter sp. NCBI lineage: Bacteria > Pseudomonadati > Bacteroidota > Cytophagia > Cytophagales > Hymenobacteraceae > Adhaeribacter > Adhaeribacter sp. The sequence continues at coordinate 37,819 of NZ_JBMQUD010000073.1, read as the reverse complement.
AAATAATTGCCGTCTGGCAACTCCTGCGTAAAATTGCTGGTAGGGTACAGGGTTAAAGTAAGACCATTCAAAGTCACTTTTTCGCCAAAATTGTATTCTCCGGAAAACTCTTCGGTACCCAGCAAATAACTTAACCGGTATTTCTGGGGACTTAAAAACTTAACGTAAAAATTAAGGTTATAAAAACGCTCGTCCTGCATTTCGAATTTTACTTTAAACGGCGCATTTTTATACAACTCTTCGCTTAAAACTTTGCCTTCGGCAAAATAACTTACCGACAGGTTTAACCTTTTTTTCAGGTATTCATAAATCAGGTTGGATTTAATAATTTCTACTTCGCCGGAAAGCGAGGCCATAGCCTGCTGGGCACCGGCTGCTTCGCCCACTGCTCCGCCCAAACCCAGCGCACCCGCCTGCGATTGCTCATCTATTTTTAAAGTAGACGATGATTTATATATTGGTTTGGTGTAACGCAAATACGTATAAGCCGCTCCTAAACCCAATAAAATGAGCAATAGTACCCAGATCAGACTTTTGCGGGCCACTACCAATAAAGTAACCAAATCTACATCTGGTCCGCCTTCTTCTTCTACTTCGGTATCGCTAATTCTGCTGTTTACTTCTTCCAGATCAGCGAATTTATCTATTGCCATTAATGAGCTTGTAATTTAAATTTAAGGTTGCAAAACCTAACTATTATTTAGAACTACTTTAAGTTATTAATTAACAAAATAGTTGTTATTACGGTAGTAGCTGTACCCAACAATGTACTTACAATGGGCGCAACATCGCGGAAGACCTCAAAGAATAACCGCTGATTGGGTTCTATGTAAATTACGTCGTTCGGTTCTATGTGCAGGTTAGCCTGTTTTAAACCTTCTATGGTAGTTAAATCTACGACTTGCACAATAGGGTCGTGGTTCATATAATCCCGGATAATTTTAATTTTATTTGCCCGCCCATACGATTGCCCATTACCACTTCCCCCGCCTACGCCGCCAGCCATGGCAATTACTTCCAGCAGGTTCATGTTATCATTATACATCTGAATAACCTGTCCGCCGGGAGACCCTAACACAAAAACCCGGTTGTTGGTTACCTGGGTAGTTACGAAAGGATCTACGTAATAGGATTTCTCATAAAGCGTCTGCAACAAACTATCGGCTTGCAACAAGGTAAGCCCCATTAATTTAACGTTTCCTACAATTGGCAACTTAACAAGGCCATTGTATTGCACCAGATATTGGGTATAACCATATTGGTTATTTTGTCCGCCACCCCGGTTATTCTGATTACCAGTTCCTGGACGGGTGCCACCTATACCTCCGCCACCCGGAGCACCAAAAGGCAACTCGCCATTGGGGTCAAGAATCCGTTCGCCTTTATTTGTATAAACCCGTACATCTAAATAATCGTTCGGCTGAATAATGTAATTACGTTCTACCTGGGCCAACGACTGCCGCAACTTATCGGTATTTACGTTGCCAGTGTCCCGGAACATAATATTCTGATTGTAAGTGCGGCAAGAATAAAAAGAAAGGGCAAAAAGAAATAGTATCAGGCGAGGTAGGTTATTCCGAAAATTAGCTTGCATTCATTACAAGAGAAAAAGTTACAGATAATTTTTACTGCGTAATTAAATTAACAAAAACGTGTGCAAAGTAAAACAAAATCAGGCGGGTATCAAAAGATATTCTGAACCAGCCTGATTAATCATAAACGTATTTACGCAAAAATATTATTCGGCACGCGCTATACCCAAAATATTTACAGGCTTATACCTGTTACTACCGCTCTTTTCCAACACTTTACCGTAAAAGCCTAAACCGTTTACCCCATGTTAAAGCCAGAACTATTTTTATTTTATGCAATTAAATAAAACAGAAAACCAGGAAATGATTGCCCAGATGGTTCGGGATTTTGGTGCCCGCAACATAAAACCTTATATGATGGAATGGGACGAGAACCAGGAATTTCCGGTAAGCGTTTTTAAGCAACTCGGCGAATTAGGATTGATGGGGGTACTGGTGCCCGAAAGTTACGGCGGCTCCGGCTTTGGCTATCCGGAATATGTAACGGCTATTGCCGAATTGGCCAAAATAGATGGTTCTATCGGGTTATCAATGGCGGCACATAATTCTTTGTGTACGGGTCATATTTTACAATTTGGAAATGAAACGCAAAAAAAGCAGTGGCTACCCAAACTGTCCTCGGCCGAATGGATTGGAGCGTGGGGCCTAACCGAACCTAACACGGGCTCTGATGCTGGCAATATGCGCACCGTAGCCGAGCCCGACGGCGATTACTTTATTTTAAACGGCGCTAAAAACTTTATTACCCACGGCAAATCAGGCAATATTGCCGTAGTTATTGCCCGTACCGGCGAAGTAGGCGACTCGCACGGCATGACGGCTTTTGTAATTGAAAAACCCCGTCCGGGCTTTACCCATGGCCGCAAAGAAAACAAACTGGGCATGCGGGCCTCCGAAACCACCGAACTGATTTTGCAGGATTGTCGGGTACACAAAGATAATATTCTGGGCCAGGTTGGCGATGGCTTTGTGCAATCTATGCAGGTGTTGGATGGTGGCCGGATTTCTATTGCGGCTTTGAGTTTGGGTATTGCCCAGGGAGCTTACGAAGCAGCACTGGCTTATGCGCAGCAACGGCAGCAGTTTAACAAACCCATTGCCCAATACCAAGCCATCTCTTTTAAGCTAGCCGATATTGCTACCGAAATTGAAGCTGCGGCCTTGCTAACTTACCGGGCGGCTGACCTGAAAAACCGTGGCTACAATGTAACCAAAGAATCAGCTATGGCTAAATATTACGCCTCAGAAGTGGCTGTAAGAGCTGCTACCGAAGCCGTACAAATATTTGGCGGCTACGGCTACACCAAAGACTATCCCGCTGAAAAGTATTACCGCGATGCCAAACTATGTACCATTGGCGAAGGCACCTCCGAAATACAGAAAATGGTTATAGCCCGCGAAATATTAAAATAAAGGATTCTAGAAACAGGGGCACTTCAACTTAAATTCAAGAAGCATTTTAAGATAATTTTCAACTAATTAGAAAAAGAAATATAAAACTTTTCGCTTGACTTTAGGTATTTATTAATTAAATTTGCAGTCCTGAAAAATACATAAAAATTAAACATGATAATTGTTAACGTAAAAGATAACGAGTCGGTAGACAGAGCTCTTAAAAGATTTAAGAAAAAATTTGAAAGAACCGGCGTTCTGAAAGAATTACGCGCCCGTACTTATTTTGAGAAACCTTCTGTTTCTAAAAAAAGACAGAGAGAAAGAGCTGTTTACAAGCAACAACTTTTCGCGAACGAAAATTACTAGTATTTAATTACTAGCTTTAATAGTATTATTCCATAAATTAGTGCTTGTGTTTAACGCACAACCACTGGTTTATGGAATTATTTTTTAAATACCTGCAGTTTGAAAAGCGCTACAGCCCGCATACGTTGCTGTCTTACCAAACTGATTTAGGTCAATTCTCGGCTTTTTTAGCTGATACTTACCAGATTACCGATCCGGCCGAAGCCGACCACCACATCCTGCGTTCCTGGATTGTATCTTTGGTTTAGAAGAACCTGGATAGCCGCACCATTAACCGTAAAATTGCCTGTTTACGTTCTTACTACAAATTTTTACTGGTACAGGAACGTATAACCCAAAATCCTACCCTTCGGCTTAAACCGCCTAAAACATCTAAAAAATTGCCGGCCTTTGTACCAGAAGCAACCTTTAACAATTTTCTGGATGCATTTGCCTTTACCGACGATTTTGAAGGCCAGCGCGACAAATTAGTTCTTGAATTTCTATACGGCACCGGAATCCGGCTGGCCGAGCTTATTGGCATTGCCGAGACGGATATTAATGATAGTAATAAAACAGTAAAAGTAACCGGTAAAGGCAATAAAGAAAGAATAATTCCGATTAACCAAACCTTGCTCGCCAGTCTCGAATACTATCGGCAAAAGAAAAAAAACGAATTTCCGGATAACTATCCGCCAAAACTGTTCGTTACTACTAAGGCGCTTCCGCTTTATCCGAAGCTGGTTTATAGAATTGTGAAGAAACACTTGAGCTTGGTTACTACCTCGGAACATGCCAGTCCGCACGTATTGCGGCATTCCTTTGCGACCCATTTATTAAACAATGGTGCCGATTTGAATGCCATTAAAGATTTGCTAGGGCATACCAGTTTGGCCGCCACCCAAGTATATACCCATAATTCTATCGAAAAGCTAAAATCCATTTTTGATAAAGCGCATCCCAAAGCATAAGTTCAACCTAAATTTTAACAACTATGAAGCTACAGATGTATTCCATCCACTTCGATGCCGACCAATCCCTGCTTGATTTTATTCAAAACAAATTAAACAAGCTCGATACTTTTTACGACCGTATTGTGGATGGGGAAGTTTTTCTGCGCCTGGATAATAATAATGGAATAACAAATAAAATAGTAGAGGTAAAACTGTTTGTACCGGGGTCTACCCTCTTTACCAAAACTGAATCGAATACTTTTGAAAACGCCACCGACGAAGCTCTGGCTACTTTAACCCGGCAAATAAAAAAGTACAAAGAAAAGCTAACGGCTCATTAAACCAATATTTAAATTACCTGCTGCCGCTAAATGGTAGCGCCGGCAGGTAAATATTTATTTCTAGATTAAGCAAAAACAAAGCGGCCCGGCTAAATAATAGCCGGGCCGCTTTGTTTTATAATAAATCCGCTCAATACTATAGGTTAAAGGCGGCTTTTATCTGGTCAATATAATCTAGTTTTTCCCAGGTAAATAATTCTACTTCTACTTCGCGGGTGTCGCCGTTGGCACCAGAAAAAGTTTTGGTTACGGTTTCGTTTTTACGACCCATGTGGCCGTAAGCAGCGGTTTCGGAATAAATAGGGTTCCGTAATTTCAGGCGGGTTTCAATGCCGTAAGGCGTCATATCAAATATTTCGCTTACTTTCTGCGCTATTTCGCCGTCGCTGAGCTGTACTTTGGCCGTACCGTTGGTGGTTACGTAAATACCCATCGGGTCTTTAACCCCAATGGCGTAAGAAACCTGCACCAATATTTCGTCGGCAATGCCGGCAGCCACCATGTTTTTGGCAATGTGGCGGGTAGCATAAGCCGCGGAGCGGTCTACTTTAGAAGGGTCTTTACCTGAAAAAGCACCACCGCCGTGGGCACCTTTACCGCCGTAAGTATCTACAATAATTTTACGGCCGGTTAGGCCAGTATCGCCGTGCGGACCACCAATTACAAATTTACCGGTAGGGTTTATATGGTATTTAATTTCGTCGGTAAATAAAGGCTGCAACTCAGGCTTAAGCTGGCTTTTTACCCGCGGAATTAAAATATTAATGATATCGGCCTGAATTTTTTGCTGCATGGCTTCTTCGCTGTCGAAGTCGTCGTGCTGCGTAGATACAACAATAGAATCTATCCGGATGGGTTTGTGATCATCGCTGTACTCAATCGTTACCTGCGATTTGGCATCGGGACGCAGGTAAGTAATATCAGAATTTTCGCGCCGGATAGCCGCCAGTTCAATTAATATTTTGTGGGCCAAATCTAAAGCCAACGGCATATAATTGTCGGTTTCGGCGGTAGCATAGCCAAACATCATTCCTTGGTCGCCGGCACCTTGCTCCTGCTTGTTTACCCGGTCAACGCCTTGGTTAATATCCGCTGACTGTTCGTGAATAGCCGACAGCACACCGCAAGAGTTCGCCTCAAACATGTATTCCGATTTGGTATAGCCAATTTTACGGATTACTTCCCGGGCAATTTTCTGTACATCTAAATACGTTTGCGATTTAACTTCGCCGGCCAGAATTACTTGTCCGGTAGTAACCAAGGTTTCGCAAGCTACTTTAGAGTCGGCATCCCACGCTAAAAAATTATCAATAAGCGCATCCGAAATCTGGTCGGCAACTTTATCCGGGTGCCCTTCGGAAACTGATTCAGAGGTAAACAAATACGGCATTCTATTAAATATTTTAAAATGAAGTCTGGTTAAAATTGTTGCAAAGCTAAAACAATTCCGGAATAGATAAAATTATATTTAAAATTATATATATTACCTTTTTTAGCCTTTTTACCGCACTTGCCCGGATAAACTAAACCATAATGTTTTTTAGCCAATACAGCACTAAAAACCTTAATCGCCCTCTTGAAAACAATCTTCACTAATACATTGAAAGCCATCAATATAGCTTAAAAATCCGGTCAAAAAACACACTTCAGTTCTCCTTCTATCTTTGGGTAAGCCTTATTAAAATATAATTATTTATTGCCGGGCAGGCAAACTTGCCGGCATCGGAAGGGAGAAAAGAATATTTAACTTTTTTGGCTTACCTTAAATATTTCGGGGTTTTGTGGGTAAGCCACAATCAAAAGCGCCAGAAAACAACTACTAAACTCCAGAAGTTCGGCGCGTTTGCCCGAAGGGCAGAAGGAAATGAGGCTAAATACGAGCAAGAAAGCTATAATTTGGTAAACCTTGGGAATGGGCACCGCCAGGGAATTTATCCAGGCTTTAACCTGGGGCTTTTTATGGTACAAAATAGGCAATACTATCAAATAGCCCGCCATCAGCACAATTAGTAAGCGGGAAAAAACAATAAGATTAATACTTTTACCGCTAATTACCAGATTGTGCAGGTTGGTTTCTTTTTGAGAATTATGGGCTTTAAAGAAATCAGAACTTTCGAGGTTAAAATACCGCTGCCCCCAACTGAGCTCCTCGCCAGCGGCAAAAAAACTGAATAATAACAAACCCAACACCGACAACAGAAAGGCAAAGCGGCGGTACCGGTATAAATGATAGAGCCGGTAAGCACACAAACCCACAATCGTTAACAAGGGCACAACCGTCATCCACTCAATAAAACCATCTTCTACGGTATAAACAAATTCAAACCAAAACCGATCTAACCGAGACATAACAATACCAAAAATGAGCAAGCCAAAAATTAAATAGAGAATGGCGGCTTCGGGCCGGGTTATTTTTTGCTGATTCATTTTGTTTTGATTCTGCGGCCAAAGATACGGGTAACTTTTACGCCGGGCAAGAGAATAAACGCCCGGTTACCAGGCCGCATTAGATAGATAACTGGTATTTAAATAATTCGGATTAACAGATAACAACGAACTTTTGGAGCAAATAAAATATTGTTTTGCCTACTACTATTTCTAGTGTTAAACCCATATAAAACCATGCTTACTCAATTAACCGGCACTATTTGCTTGTTTTTCTTCTGCTTAAAACAAGTAAAAACCTTTAATTTAAAATAGCGTTTCAGAGCCATAGAACTTTCCGAATATTTTAGATTGAATTTTATGAAAAAAAAGCTATTCTTATTTTTTGCTATAATCCAGTGTTCTTTTGCCTCTTTTGCCCAAAAAGAGTCGCCGTATAAAACCAGCATTAAAGTAGATTTGCCGGTAACGGTAGCAGGGGTTGGTTTAAGTGGTTTAGGGGTATATTTTATCAGTCAGAAAGACCCGATTCCCGAAGCACAAGCCCTTACCCTATCGCGCTCACGCGATGATGTAAACCGGTTCGACAGGTTTTCGGCGGGTTATGGCAGCGAAAAAGCCAAAAAAGCAAGTGATATTCCGTTTTATGGTTCGTTTGTAGCGCCTTTGGCTTTGCTGTTTAACGATGATGTTTACCAAAACGCGCCGCAGGTATTTTTACTTTACGGCGAAACCATGGCTGTTACCGGTACTGTATTTGCCATGACTGCCGGTCTGGTAGATCGTAAACGTCCTTTGGTTTACGGCACCGAAGCTTCTTTAAAAGACCGGACAAGTAAAAATTCCCGTAATGCTTTTTTTGCCGGCCACGTAGCGGCAACTTCATCGGCAACTTTTTTCCTGGCCAAAGTATTTCATGATTTTAACCCAGATTCGCCGGCGCGGCCTTATATATGGGGTGCAGCCGCTGCCGTACCGGCAGCAGTAGGCTACTTACGCATTAAAGCGGGTAAACACTTTTTAAGCGATGTAATTACCGGCTATGCGGTAGGTGCTACCGTGGGTATTTTGGTACCGCACTTGCACAAAAAAGTTAATAATTCCGGCTTATCCATCGAAACCGTGTCGGATGGTCTGTCTAACGGCGTAGCTTTAAATTACACTTTTTAAAAAATTAAGGAATGAAGGCCGGCTGTTTATTTAGATAAATGGCCGGCTTTGCTATTTCCATAGCGCGGGTGGCATCGGCTAAAGGCGTAAACCCAAACTGGGCGTATAAGCCGTGGGCGTCCTGGGTCATGAGCATCATCCGGCGTAAGCCATGTAAATTGGGGTGCACCAGTATACATTCCATCAGCCACTTCGATAATCCCTGCCCCCGGTGGTCCGGCAGTATAAAAACATCGCACAGGTAGGCAAAAGTAGCAAAATCAGAAATAATGCGGGCATACCCAATTTGCACCTGGCTCCGGTATACCCCAAAATTTAAGGAGTTTTGTAGTGCTTTTTGTACCAACTCTTCCGGAATATTCTGCGCCCAATACGATTCGTGGGCTAAATACCCGTAAATTACTTTTAATTGCAATTTGGCGGGGTCAGTTGAAATCAGAAAATCGCCCTGGGTATATTCCTGGTACATGGCTTCTGCTTTGCTGAACGTGATCAGATTTATTATTTTTAAGAAGATAGGGTAAACATTTGCATTAAAATATTACTAACTCTGCCGGGCACAAAATATTGCCTTTACAACTTACCCTTAGGCTTTAAGTTGTTTTCGAAAAGCTTAAAAATACGTTTATACTCGTCGGCCCAGCTGCTGGGTTCGGTAAAGGCGTGGTTCTCTACGGGGTAAACCGCCAGTTCCCAATTTTCTTTCTTTAACTCAATCAGCCGTTGCGATAACCGGATAATATCCTGAAAATGAACGTTGGTATCTACCATGCCGTGACACATGAGCAACGCACCTTTTAAACCCTCGGCAAAATAAATTGGCGAGCTCCGGACATATGCCAGGCTATCGGTAAAAGGCTCGTTTAAAATATTGGCCGTATAGCCGTGATTGTAGTGAGCCCAATCGGTAACCGAACGCAGCGCAGCACCGGCCGCAAATACATCGGGTTGGGTAAACATGGCCATTAAGGTTATAAAACCGCCGTACGAGCCACCGTAAATACCAATGCGTTTGGGGTCTATGCCATATTTGTCGACGAGTAATTTAGCCCCGTCTACGTGGTCGCTTAAATCTTTGCCGCCCATGTGCCGGTAAATACCCGTGCGTACATCGCGGCCATAGCCCGCACTGCCCCGGTAATCAATATCCAGCACGGTGTATCCATTATCTACCAAAAAATTATGGAACATGTATTCGCGCGAATATTGGCTCCACCACTTATGCGCATTTTGCAGATAACCAGCACCGTGTACAAATATTACCGCTGGCCCGTTGTGCTCTGCGGTGGCCGGCCGGTACAATCGGGCATAAACAGGTTTACCATCAGTAGCATTAAAAGAAATTACTTCGGGCTCCCGCCAGTTATACTTTTTAAAAGCGGCCGTTTGCGAGTTGGTAATTTGTTTGGGTTTGGCGCCGGGCCGGTTATCCTGCAGGTACAATTCCCAAGGTTTGTTTGTAGCTGAGTACCGAATAGCCAAAGTTTTTTCGTCCGGCGATAAAATTACTTCGTGGTTTCCCGGCAATGTGGTTAAGGCCACGGGCTCGCCACCGGCCACGGGCAGCCGGTAAAACTGTACATCGCCGGGGTGGTTTTTGTTTGCGTTGAAGTACCAATGTTTCTTATCGCGCGCTAGTTGCAGATTAGAAACTTCGTAGTTGCCTTTGGTTAAAGCTTTTTTGACACCGGTTTGGGTGTTAACTGTATACAGGTGCGCATACCCGGTTTCTTCCGACTGAAACCAAATTGTTTCGTTATCGGGGAGCCAACCCATATCGCCGGCAGCGTACCCAATGCCGGGGCCGCCAATCCAAGCGTCGTCGTGTTGCCGATCCAATAACTTTACCTGGCGGCTGCCCGGCTCCAGCATTACCAACCACCGGTCTTTGTTATCCTGCGACCGCACTACCATTAACGCTTTTTTACCGTTATCAGACCAAACCGGACCGTAAGGAATTACTCCGCGCGGGCTACTTGGTTTAGCTGTAGCTTCCTTTTTGCCTGGGTAATCTTTCTGGTAAGCGGGCACTTCATTTATACCAGATAAGTCTTTAAAAGAAATTTGGTACGTGGTATCCTGCTGCAAATCGAGCACCCGCATTTCGTAAGCGGGTTGCGGATGCCCTACTTTGGTCCGAGCGGGAATATCTTCGGTATAGCCGGAACTGGTTATGTAATTAGGCACCACCGTACTTTTGCTGTTGGCTGCGCTAGAGGTAATTAACCGATAGGTAACGTAGCGTTCATCCGGACTCCATACCAAGTTATCTACTATTTTATCGCCGGTAAAAATCTCGGGCGGGCGGCTTCTGGCCAACAATCGGGCTTGCTTTTTTGCAGCAGTTTTATCGGCTTCCTGTAACTTTACAATTAGCAATAATTCGGTTTGTTGGTTGCGCAGCCATTTTTCCTGGGCATTTCTAGGTGCTCCCGGCTCTGGCCCGCGGTTTCCTTTTTTAAAATCGGTAAGTTGTACCAGTTGCCCGGTGCCCAAATGCAGGTAAAATAAGTTGCTATTTTGCAGAAAGGTAATTTTTTGCTCATCGAAACTAAAACTAGGGCTATATTCCCGCTCAACGGTATTGGTTAGTTGCTGCACCTTGCCCGACTTTGCTTCAACCAAATAAATATCGCCGTTTTTTTCGTACACTTTGCGGCTGTGGCTCCGGTTATATATACCGCCGGCTAAAGGCAAGGCGCTGCTTTCCTGCGCCCGCACTTGCCGGATGTTTTTGCCGTCGAGGCTTACGGTGTACAAAGAATCCTGGCGGTTGTTCTGCGGATTCCACTGAAAATAAAGCTGCCGCCCGTTTTCTGCCCAATAAATATTGCTCGGCGAAGTACCGGTAAAACCATTGCCCAGCATTATTTCATCAATGTTTAAAGTTGATTTTGAATTTTGGGCAGTAGCAGAAAAAGAATAAATGAATACGGAAATCAGAAGGATAACTCGGAGCCAGGAGCACATACGCATTTAAAAAAGTTTTATAAGCAATATTTAAAATTAGCTACCTTTTTATAAATAAAAAAGGCCTCACGTGTGAGGCCTTTTTTATTTACGCTGAATATACAACTATAAGCTGGGATATACCCGGGCGTAGTAGTTAATATTAGATTGATATGTTTTACCATCAGCTAATTTAATGGTAAACCTAAAATCATAGAAGAAAGGCGAGGTAGCCGTTAAGGTGCTACATTTAATTGCATCAATAGCTGCTCGGTTAACTTTAAAAGTATAGGTACTGCTATTGTTTGCCGGCAAATTTTTATAAAGTGGCGTAGCCGAAAAAGCACAACTGGAGCCTACCACCTGGGTAGTGGAGCCTACAGGTCCATAAACGGTAACTCTACCTACCCGGGCGTAAACTTCCTCAATGGAGGCAATTTGACCATTAGGTACTTCTAATTGAATCTCAAATTCCGAAGCATTTTTAGCAACCACATAGGCTAAGCCGGCATCAGCTGTCCAGGTTCTGCCGGGGAAAACCAAAGGCGCCTCCGCAACAGAATCGGTTAAGCCGGTAAACGCATCATCTTCTTTGCACCCGGCAAAAAGATTAACTACTAACAGTAATAAAATATAATATGCAAATTTCATGTTGTCTTCTAATTAATTATTAATGGCTATTCAACATCCCACCAAACACGCTGATTATTTAAAACGCCCTGGGGTGCGCTTGGATTGGCTGATAATTCTTGCGCAGCGTAAGGCAGCCTTCTCAAAATTTGTCCGTTTGGCCCCTGGGCATTTGCGGCAGGTGCTAAACGCGGGTAACCAGTTCTGCGGTAGTCATTAAAAGCCTCATGACCAATCAGGAAATTAGCTGCCCATTTTTCACGCATAATAATACTTAACCGTTTTTCATTTGTAGTTGCGGCATCATAAGCGGCTGTACGGGCGGTAATATACACATCAGCCTGAGCGGTAGGAACACCTACTTTTGTCATGGAGGCACGCATACCTTCTACCAAATATTCTTTGGCATTACCTGTAGTTCCTAAAGTAAGAGCGGCTTCTGCTAAATAAAAAGCTCTTTGGAAGTTAGTTACCAATCTGATTGGTGCCGACCCGTTAGGAGTAGCATCAGGGGTATTGGTAGTAGCACCTAAAGCATAAACCCCTAAACGAGCCCTGGTGGTTACTGTTGGCGGTGCAAAATTAGAACCGTTCTCGTAACCCCGGTAAAGCGGCTTACCAGCGGCATCTTTCTGATTATTACTGTTTAAATAATAAGCAATCCGCGGATCTTGAAAAGCATTTAAAGAGTCGATGAAACGCTGACTAATTGAAATTTCGCCCTCGCGGTTTAGGTAAGCGTATTGGTAAAACGGATTCTGATAATTAGCTCCCGCTGCAAAGTTTACCTGGTAATCATCGGCATTGGCTTTAATATAATCGCCAGAAGTGATTATGGCATTTATACCGGCTTTAGACTCTTCGGCTTTGCGTTTGCGTTGCTGAACATACAATTTTAATTTAATTGTATTGGCAAACCGTTTCCACTTAGCTAAATCGCCGTTATAAATAACATCGGTAGCGTAAGGAGGCTTAGTAGTTGGCGTTTTAGCTAAATCTTCTATGCCTTCGTCTAACTGTTTCAATAAATCGGCATAAATCTGTTCCTGGGGGTCAAATGCAGGGGCTAAGTTGGCCGATGATTGCAAAGCCTGGGTATACGGAATATCTCCCCAAAGGTCCGTCATAACCGAGAACAAATAAGCTTTGGATATTTTAGCTATTCCTACATAACCAAATTCATTAATGGGCTCGCCTCTTTGGATTATCTCATCATAATCTTTAATGGCACCGGCATACATATCAAAACGCCAGGAGTTGTTTATTTCAGAACCATCAACTTCATAAATGTCGTAGTTTAATATGCTACCGGCGTTACCACCCGCTATATATTGCATCAAAGAAGAAGTAATCCGTTGTACTTCGTTTCCCAAAACGAAACCGGTAGTTACCTGGGCCGATGGTAATATTAGATTCGGCGGCGCAGTAGTTGGTTCATTGGGATCGGTATTTATATCTAGAAAATTCTCACACGAACTTAAGCCTATACTACCCAGTACAACCATGGGCAGTATATATTTCACTTTAAAATATTTACTAATATTCATTTCTTTATTTAATTTTTATTAGAAGTTCAGACGAAGGTTAATGCCATAGTTTCTGGTTTGCGGAGGAGCATTATATTCAAACCCGACTGAATTTGCTCCAGCACCTTCGCCGTTAATTTCTGGATCCAGGTGGCGCAGATTAGGAGCATATACAAATAAATTTCTGCCACTTAAGCTTACATCTAAGCCTTTGATAAACCCAAGTTTACCAAACACACTTGTAGGTACAGTATAACCAATCACCAATTCTCTTAAGCGAATATGAGAGGCATCAAAAACGCCCCATTCTGAGAACTGACCAAATGCACCCCAATACTGCTGCGCTGGGATGTAAATATTATTTTGGATTTTCTGACCTTCGGCATTTTTCCGGATTTCACCGGTTGTACTGGCTAAGTAACCATCAAACATGCGTGGCATATCCCGGTCAGTAGCCGTGTGATCGGCAACCCCTTGTCCAATGGCTCCAGCCACCGTGCCTGAGTACAAATCACCACCTTTCTGGAAATCTACCTGAATACCTAACCGGAAACCTTTATAGGTAAAATTGTTGATGAAGCTACCTGTAAAGTCAGGATTGGGATTACCAATAATTTCGTCTTGCGGCCCGGTTATTAACAAACCATTGGTTTCGTTTATCAATAATTTACCGGTTTCCGGGTCTCTGGCGTTTTTAGGACCAACCATTACCCCGTAAGGCTTACCCACAATCAGGAAAGAACCAAAACCAATAAACCCGCCTTGCTGTACTCTATCCAAGCCCTGGCCCAGGTCAGTTACTTTGCTAATGTTACGGGTACCATTTAAGGTAGATTCCCATTTAAAATTACCGATTTGCAGCGGAACAAAGTTTAAACCTAATTCAAAGCCCTTGTTAACGATAGTACCAATATTGGTATTCAGGTTGGTAAAGCCTGTAGAAGCTGGAATATCAACCTGTTGTATTTGGTCTTCGCTGGTTGCGTTGTAGTATGTAAGGTCTAAATTAATACGTTTGTTAAAGAACGATAATTCAGTACCAAATTCGTAAGAAGTAGTAAACTCAGGTGTTAAACCAGCATTACCTTGTACATCGCCCAGGCTGTAACCGGCAGTGCCGTTAAACGGAAACTGAATTGCCGCAACGTTATTACCAAGCGACGGAACGCCAAATGTTGTATTTAAATAATAAGCCGGCGCATCTAAACCTACTTTGGCGTAGTTGGCCCGTAATTTACCATAAGATAATATTCTATTATCGGTTATATTCAATGCTTCTGTAAACACAAAAGAGGCATCAACCGCCGGATAGAAGAAGCTTCTGTTTTCTATTGGTAAAGTAGATGACCAATCGTTTCGGCCTTTAATGTTTAAGAACAGGTAATCTCTGTAAGATAATCCTAAATCGGCAAAAGCACCTACTAAACGCCGCTTGCTAAAAGTTGTACCGGCGGGAGAAAAGGTTTTGGCATTATTTATATTATCGTTACCCGGTACAATAATTTCGGTACCGGTAATGCGGCTCCGGTCAAAAGAACGCTGATTAACATTATGGCCCAGTAATAATCTAAAACCAAAATCTTCATTAATATCTTTGGTAATAGTAGCCAGCAAGTTAGACTCAATGTTTCTAACTATAATTTTCTCATCTAATATACGTCCTAATCTTACCCGGCCAGAACCAATACCATATACCTGTTTGCGGGTATCATCATAAGCATCGGCACCTACCTGGTAAGTTACATTTAACCACTTGGTAATATCATAACCTACATTAACATTACCGGTTACCCGGTTAACTGAGCTGTTGTAAGGGTTATATTTAATTGACCAAAGTGGATGGTCGCGGGTTAGGCTGTAATACGTTTGCTTACCGGCGGCATCTTCAAAAGGTAAACCATTCAGGTCATAGCTTCTGGGCATAGTTGGCAAAGTAAAATATGGGCTACTACCGCTATTACCCTGCGGCGAACCTGCCTGGGTGGTATTAATATAAGTTATACTACCGCCTGCCTTTAGTTTTTCGGTTAATTGCGAATTACCACCTAATCTTACGTTGGTACGGTTAAACTTAGAATCCGGAATAACACCGGCTTGGTTGGCATTACCAATAGAAAGAATAAAATTGTTTTTACGGTCGCCGCCCGATAACTGCAGGTTATTCGTAAAGATCTGCCCAATATCAAAGAAATCTTTTACGTTATCTTTATAAGCCCTGTAAGGAACCCGCTCGCCCCGGAAATCTACTACATTCTCAATGCTTTCGCTAAATTTAGGTCCCCAAGAACTAGCAACATCATTCCGAAAAACGCCTAATGTACCTTGGCCATAGTCATTCTGGTAAACTGGCAACCCTCTAACCTGCTGTGCAACAAAAGACGAGGTTAGATTTACACTCATACCGCCATCTTTAGAACCGCCTCTTTTGGTAGTAATAATAATGGCACCGTTAGCCGCTCTGGAGCCGTAAAGCGCAGAAGCCGCCGGCCCTTTTAAAACGTTAATACTTTCTATGTCTTCCGGATTTATATCGGCACTGCGGCTGGAAAAGGCCGAACCGAATAAACCACTTTCAGTAGTGCTGGTTCTGTTATCAATCGGAATACCATCCACCACAAAAAGTGGTTGGTTCTCACCGCCAATTGATTTAAAACCCCGAATTACGATATTGGAAGATGCACCAGGAGCACCACTTGAACTTACAATGCTTACTCCCGGAATTTTACCTTGTAGCGCATTTACCAAGTTAGGTTCTGCCTTTTGTGAAATTTGTTCTGCTTTAATGGGTTGGGTAGCATATCCTAAAGATTTGCGCTCTCTTTCAATACCAATAGCCGTTACTACTACTTCGTTTAGTTGCTTAGCATCAACGGACATAGTAACATTGAGGGTAGTTGCATTGCCTATACTGCGTTCTACTGTAGTATAGCCAATAAAACTAAAGGTTAATACGCCAGAGGTAGGCGCTGTAATAGTATAAGCCCCGTTTACATCGGTGCTAGTTCCATTAGATGAACCCTTAACTAAAATAGTTACTCCGGGTAAGCCTTGCCCACTGGCTTCATCAGTTACTTTACCGGTAACAACCTGGGTTTGAGCACATACTTCGCTTATTAAAAAAAGCATCAGCATGCATTTAAGCAATAGAATTTTTCGCATAAATTGTTTGTTTGTAAATTTGTTTTTAAAAAATACAGCCTATACGGCTTTATTAAGCCCTGATTAACTCAGAGACATCAACGTTGCTTTAGTAGATTTTTTAAGTAGCTTGTAAAAAGATCGTTAAAACGGCAGTATCCCAAATTGGAAGCAGCAGTGCCCTTCCCTGGCAATAATAAATACCAGTTAAACTTTAGAAGTAAACGCTAAAGTATTTAGGCCAAGACAAACTTGAGCCCTACGGCAATTACCGTTTTAAAAATTGAGTGCAGACTTTTAGATTAGTCTTCAGGAGAAAGGATGTAGTAAATAATTTGTCATAAATAAATTGTTTGTTTGTTGATAAGAGTTCGGTTTGTAATACCAAATTTAAAGTTATAAATGTGAAAAAAAAATTATGGCTGCTCCTGCTTTAGCAAACCACCAAAATTAAATTTAATATTTATCAATTATTATAAAACTTAATTTGCCTTTTTTCAATTCAACGAGGCTTTAAATATAGATTTAAACATTTTTTTTAATAATTATTATTTTTTTGAATATTTTAAAATTTTTCAATCTATAAAGAATAAACATCTAAAAAGCATTTGTCGCAATTTTAAGCATTACCAACTCAAACAAACTAATATCCCCTTTTTACACCCTTAAAAGAGAGCGTAATATTCCTGTTTACATTTATTTTATTCACTTACATACCTAAAAATACACGTATTTACTTTTTCTTTAATTTTTATGTAAAAATCTAACTCAGTAGCCTCTTTTAAATAAATTTTAATTTTATTCCGGCTAGTGTTTCTTTTACAGCTTAAGACTGGGGTGCTGCTGATGAAATCTGGTAGCTGTCTGGTAAGCTTTGGCTAATAATAATAACTCCGCTTCGCCAAATAATTTGCCGGTAAAAGAAATAGTAGTAGGCATTTGCCTTTGGTCGAAACCATTGGGAACAACCACGCAAGGATGACCCGTAAGGTTGGTAATGTATAAATTTGCACTAAATGAAGGCGCTACATACACATCTATTTCCTGCATTATTTTGGCCATTTCCTGAACTAATAAATACCGCACCCGTTGCGCTTGCAGGTATTCTACAGCCGGAATAAAACGGGCGCTCCGGAAAGTATTGGGCCAGGCATATTTGCCCTGGTTTACCATTAATTTATCGTTGCCGCTCCGGGTTAAAGCATCGAAAGCAGCGGCACCTTCTACCGATATGGTTAAGGTTAGCTCTCTGGCCGGTAGCTTGGGCAGGTAAATAGGTATTAATTCCACACCTAATTTTTTCAAAACCGCTAAAACAGCTAAATCATTGGCTTTGGTAGCATAATCACGGTCAAAATCGGTTTGTACGTAACCAACCCGTAGCTTTTTTATATCCTGGTTGGCATCATAATTAAAAGGAGCCATGTACACCGATTTATCCTGATCATCAGGGCCGTAAATAGCATTAAACACCACCGCACAATCTTCGGCCTGCCGCGCAATGGGGCCTATTTTATCCATCGACCAGCTTAAGGCCATGGCGCCGCTCCGGCTTACCCGGCCAAAGGTGGGGCGCAAACCAGTGGTACCGCAGGCCGTAGACGGCGACACAATAGAGCCCAGCGTTTCGGTGCCAATTGCAAATGGCAATAGCCCGGCGGCCACCGCCGATGCCGAACCCGCCGAAGAACCGCTGGAACCATTTTTAGTATTCCAAGGCGATTTGGTTTTACCACCGTACCAGACATCGCCCATCGCCAGTTCGCCTAAAGTAGTTTTAGCCAGTAGCACCGCCCCGGCCTCTTCCAGCTTTTTAACTACCGTGGCATCTTTATCAATTATCTGGTCTTTATAGGGTACCGAGCCCCAGGTAGTTTTGTAAGTGCGGGTGCTCAGTAAATCTTTTGCTCCGTACGGAATGCCGTGTAAGGGTCCCCGGTATTTTCCTTTTTTTATTTCAGCATCGGCACGCCGGGCTTGCGCCAGGGCCAAATCTTCGGTTATGGTTGTTACACATAGCAGTTGCGGATCGTATTTCTTCAGGCGGGCCAGAAAAAAACGGGTTAATTCTTCCGACGTAATCTGCTTAGTCCGGATAAGTTCGGCTAGTTGGATTACTGTATAAAAAGCCAGATCGTCGGGGTTTGCCGGCAACTTTACGTTCTTAGGTTTGCTTAAGCGCAGCGGTTTTTGTTCTTTTTCAAAGGCAAAACCTACCGGAATGGGGTTAAACAGGAGAGCAGGTGGCACTTCGTTAGGCAAATTTATTTTCCGGATCGCCTCATAGCTTTGGCGAAAGTCGGTTAACCGGGTTACCGTAGAGTCGAGCTGGGCATCGGTAAAGCTTAAACCCAACAGCACCTGCGCACTTTTAACCATGGGAGTTGTAATAGCCTCGAGGGCGGCTGTTTTATTTAAAAAAGCGCCCGAAACAAAAGAAGTCAGGCACAGCCCGGCTACAAACAAAGATTTATAGTTAAAGTATTTCATGGATGCAGTTTTAAAGTGGTTGTAAACAGCCGCCGTCTGGCAAATTAAATTGTAACAGACTTTCTCGAAAAATTTTGCTGTTTGGAATAAATAATAAATTGCAGAAATTATGAGGAGGATCAAGTTACCCAACTTGCCTGGATACTGGAACAAGTAAGAACCCCTGGAAAATATTACAAGATCCAGGTAGTTCTATCGGGTACTAATAAATATTATAAAAACGGGCGTAGCAGTTACAAACTTTAAGGTACTTTAATTTGGTAAATGTTGGCTTAAATTGCTTTACGCAGGAGGTAACCGGTTAAAGCCGCTAAACCACCCACCACACCACCAATAAGGGCAGTAAGCACGATCAGCAATTCTGGAACAGGCAATGAGAATAAACCCGCTACCCGGGTAGTTAAAATGCCATCGTTGCGGAAATGGAAAAACAAGCTTAATACCAGCCAACCCAAAGCAATGCCGGCAAATCCGGCCCAGAAAGCAGTTCCGGCTTTACGCGCTTGCCAAAAGGCCAAAGCAAAACAAACCAGTACCAGAATCCACCAGGGTAAAAACCATTGCAAGGCAAAAGCCAATACCATAATCAAAAAAAACAGTTTCATATCTTTAAATTCCGGTTAAGGAGTGGCAGATGAATCAGGCTAAAAACAAGGCTTCTATTTATTCTGTAACGTCAGGGTGCTCATTATGCCGGATTTATTTACCGGCGAGGCTAAATAATGCAGTTCGGGTAATTGGCCCTGGGCCCAGGTTGAGATTAAATTATCATAATAAAAACTACCCGGGTTGCCCGACTGCCCGCCAGGATAAATACCAAAGCCCCTTACCTGCGGCCCCAGCGCCACCACCATGCGCCACGAAGGGCCGTGCCGCTCCGAAGTTGCATTTACAATATTGCGCCCACCACCAATCTGAATATTTTCGCGGCCAAAACCATTTAATTTGAGCAGATGCAAGATAGAAGTATTTTTATGATTAGCCCATCGCCATTTCTCGCCTAAATTGCCGTGCTGGCGTTGTAAAGAATCGAGCGTAGCCAGGAAAGTTTGCCGGGCCAGCAGCGGTAAGGTTTCGGTAGCCGGGGTATTTTTGTCATCGAACCACACCGATTGGGGTTCCTGCAACAGTAACTGCCAGGTTCGGTCGCGGTTGGGGTAACGCATTTGTAAACCGGTTTTAGGGCCAAAATCGTCTTGCCAAATAGCATCGGTTAATTTTTGCCACCAAAGTTCAAATATAGTGGGGGCAATTTCACTCGCGTTATTCTGGTATTTCCACTTGGCCAGTTCGTTGTAAGCAGCTTGTCCGTGACCGTTTAAATTGCTTTTGTTTAGTTGGGTAAGTAATACCGGCAGTACGGTTTGGGCGTTTATATTAAAATTATCGTTCTGCAGTTGCCGTAAACTATCGGGGGTAATTTTTTGCATGGGTGCCAATCGTTGGTTTATCCGGAGGGCGCGGTCGGCGGGGGCATACTCCCAATTTAAATAATACGGGTAATCTGGTCCGGCCGAAAACTGGTTAGCCGAAGAAACAAAGCCGCTGGCCGGGTTAAGCACATGCGGGTTATGGGCCGCCGGAATCCAGCCCTGCCAATCATAAGCGCCGTTGGTACCGTCCAGAATAAATTTTCCTTGATCTTTCCATTTTAAAGGATACCGGCCGTTTGGCCAGATGGCAATATTTTGTTGCGCATCGGCGTAAACAAAATTCTGGGCCGGTGCTACCCAAAATTGCAAAGCCGCTGTAAAATCCTGGTAATTACGCGCGCGGTTCAGCAAATACAAGGTTTGTAATTCGTTCGATTTTTCGTGGGCAATCCAACGTAAGGCGTGGCTGATGGGTGTTTGCTGGTTAAAAACTTTTTCGGGCCGGTCGTAAACTACCGGGCCGTGGTGGGTATAATAAACCGTATCAGGTTGGGTAGTGCCGCCTCTTACCTTAATATTTTCAATTACCTGCCGCACGGGTTTCCATTGGTTATTGTGGAAATATTCTTTTTTAGAATTGTCTTTAAATTTTATCTGGTACCAATCCATTACATCGGCGGCCACGTTGGTTACCCCCCAGCTTACTTCCTGGTTAAAGCCAATGATCACCCCCGGTGCCCCCGGAATAGAAACGCCGTACACATTTACCCCGGGTGCCGCCATCTGAATCTGGTACCAGATAGACGGCAAGTTTAGCTGCAAATGTGGGTCGTTGGCCAGCATGGGGTAACCCGTAACTGACTTGAAACCGGCCACCGCCCAGTTATTACTACCCAGTTGCGAAGGCGGCTCGTTAGCAGACACCTTGTTCGAAAAAGCTGCGTTAAAATTACCCGGCGTTGCGGGTATGGGCAGGGGCTTAAAATCAAGTGGGGTGCCAACCGGCACAATGGGTTCTTCGCGGAAAGGATAATCCGGAAATAAATTGCGCGTTACTTCCGGACCATATTTTTTCAGAATATTGGTCATGCGTAAATCGTCGCTCCGGCCCGCCAAATCATAGGCCATCATTTTAAGCAACAAAGCACATTTTAAGGGCGTCCAGGGTTCGGGAGCGTAATCCAGCAGTTTGTATTCTAGAGGGTATTCTTTTGGCGAAAGGCCCGAGATGTACGCATTGATGCCGTCGGTGTATGCTTCCAGCATTTGGCGGGTATCGGGCTGCGCCAGCATGCCCTGCAAAGATTGTTGGGCACCATACACCATACCCATTCGCCGCTGAAACCGGTCCAAGACCAATGCTTTTTCACCAACAATTTCGGAAACCCGCCCAGCCGCAACGTGCGTCTGGAATTCCATTTGCCACAAACGGTCGCGGGCCGTTACGTAACCTTGGGTAAAATATAAATCGTAGTCGTTACGGGCAAAAATATGCGGTATCCGGTTCTGGTCGAACAAAATGCTGACCTTTTCGCGTAAACCCGGTAAGGCAGCCTGCTCCGCTGCTGCAGTTTTCCGGCTTTCGGATTGCTGCCAGAAACCGGTAAACGGACTCAGGAATTTACCTACCGGTGGTATATCGCCTAGCTTAGTATTGAGTACAAAAACCAGCGCTAAAAGAAAAAATAACGTGAGTAGTACTTTCAGCCACTTCATAGATTAGCCCACAATTAGCATAAAGTTATTTGGGGTAATTTACGGCATTCTGCAGGAATAAAAAATAATGGCTGCCGGTTACGCAAATAAATTATTAAACTTTAAATCAATGAAAGTCAGGGATAGGCAAAACTGCTATTTCACCCAAAAACGCCTCCGCGTAAATTATAAATATCACCGGTAAAACCGGCTTGTTGCACCAAACTGGCCGCAGCTAAACTCCGTTGGCCACTGGAACAAATAAAAACCACGGTACCCGTCGGGGGCAGCTCGGCCAGTCTTTCGGGTAAATTACGAAGCGGAATATTGATGCCCCCCAGGTTAAAAGCGGCAAATTCCTGCGGTTCGCGCACATCCACTAAAAAAGGTTTGTTTTCGGCTTCTTCCAGCCATTCGGTTAGTTCAGTTATGGTTACTTGGGCAATAGTGGGCACTGGCGTACAAACTGCGGCAGGTACCGGCGCCGGCGACTGACTGTTATTTGCCTGGCGGCGTACTGTTAAGAGTTGGGTGCGGTTATCCAGGGCATCTACCAAAAGCAACTTACCCGATAGTAAAGTACCAACGCCCACAATTAGCTTTATGACTTCGTTGGCCATATACATTCCAATCAGGCCGGGCAGCACACCCAGCACCCCAATATCCGAGCAGTTCGGCGATTCTTCGGCGGTAGGTGGCGTAGGGTACAAACAGCGGTAAGTAGGTCCGTTTTGGTAATTAAAAACAGCTACCTGCCCATCGAACTTAAAAACCGAACCAAATACCAGCGGCTTATTTAGGGCCACGCATGTATCGTTTACCAGGTAACGGGTCGGGAAATTATCCGATCCATCTATGATTAAATCGTACGGAGCAAAATATTCGGTTGCATTATGGTCGTTCAGCCGTACTACAAAAGCCTGTATCGTTACCAAAGGGTTCAAAGCCTTTAATTTTTCGGCGGCCACCTGGGCTTTGGGCCGACCTACATCGGCGGTAGAAAACAATATTTGCCGTTGCAAATTGCTCAGGTCGACTACATCATTGTCCAGAATACCCAACGTTCCTACCCCGGCCGCCACTAAATATTGCAGCACCGGGCAACCTAAACCGCCGGCTCCTATTACCAAAACTTTAGCCGCTGTTAGTTTTTCCTGGCCGGCGTACCCTATTTCGGGCAATAAAAGGTGCCGGTAGTAACGTTGCATTTCTTCTTTTTGCAGCATGTTGCGGTGGTTTAAATCCGTAAAAACTATTTAAATATGCCTGCTTTATTTTGGCACAAGCCTGGTTTCTAACTGTTTAATTACAGCCATAAGCTTAGCTAATTTAGCCGGTGCCTGGTAACCATCAAATTCTTTTGTTTTATACGTTTGGCGACTAGTCTGAATGCTAATGGTAGAAAAGCGGGCGGCATCGCGGGCGCGGTTGTTCGTAGGCACAGGTAAATTTATGAGCTCCGGCAACGGCAAACCGGCAAGGGCGCTGGTTATGTTTTTCCAATCGGCTGGTGAGGTTTTGCGACGGCTGTTTTTTTCGGGCTGGTAAATATTTTTAATCAGGGTACTATCGGGCCGGATGGTAATATTTTGCCGGTAGCCCCGGGTATACGTTTCGTACGAAACGGAAACAATATTTTCAGTTTGCCCCCATCCTATAAAAGCTACACTTAAAAACACCAGCAACAGCACTCCTATTCTCATGGCTTATTTTATTTAAAGCGGCCTACCATTTAACTGCACAAAGGCATACAGTTAGCAAACGTATATTTTCTAAATAGATTTTATTATGGCTTTTGAGCCTAAGCTTTCAACCGGCTTATTTAAGAAAAGAATCGTAGGCAAATTTTAAAATAATGGCGCTTACAATTATTAAGAAAAATACGCGCACAAAACCACTGCCTTTGGCAATAGCCAGCCGTGCCCCCAATTGCGACCCTAAAATATTACAAACCGCCATGGGCAAACCAATGTGGTACAATATCTGACCAGTATAAGCAAAGTAAGCCAGGGCCGATAAATTGGTAGCTACATTTACCAGTTTAGCCGATGCCGAAGCCGCCAAAAAACTAAATCCAAACAGACCTACAAAAGCAAATATTAAAAAGCTGCCGGTTCCCGGACCAAAAAAGCCGTCGTAAAAACCAATGGCAACGCCTAACAAAACAGCGTACAGTTTTTCTTTGGCCGGCGTGAGTTTGGGTGCGTGCAAAGCGCCTAAATCTTTTTTAATAAATGTATAAATGGCCACACTAATCAATAAAATTAAAACCACCGGCCGCAAAGCTTCGGTAGGAATATGGCTTACGGCCCGGGCACCTAGAAAAGAAAATATAAAAGCGGTTATAGCTGCCGGCAAAATAGATGTCCAGTTAATTTTTACGGAACGCCCGTATTGTAGCAATGCCGAAGTGGTACCGGCAATACCCGAGACTTTACCGGTACCAAAAAGCGTAGGAATAGGTACGTGCGGCAAAAACACCAACATGGCCGGCGTCTGGATTAAACCGCCTCCGCCCACAATAGAATCAATAAAGCCGGCCAGAAAAGCAAAAAAGCAAAGAAAAACTATTTCCATTTACCAAAGCTACCAGTAGAATAGTTAATCGCAAAAAATATTTATAATAGTATTACTATTACAAAACATTATTCTATAGCTTTGTGTTAATAGTATTACTATTACACACAAAAGCTAAACTTAACTAAATTAATCTAACTGCTCAGGTAAAATGAGTTCTGTTATAAAAATAAACCTTAGTCATAATTCTTATCTGCGTAATCCGGAGCAAACGGAACTGGGCCGGAAAATTATTTCTGAAAGTATTCGCCTTATCGACCAACTGGGGTTTGAGGAGTTTACTTTTAAAAAGTTGGCGGCCGAAATTTCTTCTACCGAGGCTTCGGTTTACCGGTATTTCGAAAACAAACACAAACTGCTGGTATACCTGGTATCGTGGTACTGGAGTTGGTTAGATTACCAGATTGTCTTTAAAACGAATAATATTACCGACCCGCGCCAGCGCCTCCGGATTATTTTGCAGGTTTTATCAGATTCGCACCTGGATAATCCCGACTCCAAAGAGATAGACGAAGCGGCCTTGCACCGCATTATTATTGCCGATGCGCCCAAAGCGTATTTAACCAAAGCCGTAGATGCCGAAAACCGGGAAGGTTATTTTAGGGAATATAAAAGTTTGTGCCGGCACATTGCGGATATTATTCTGCAGATTAACCCGGTTTACCCCTACCCCAATGCATTGGTAAGTACAGTTATTGAGGCCTCGCATCACCAACATTTTTTTGCCCAACATTTGCCCTCGCTCACCAACGCTACGCCCACAGATAAAACCAAGGTCAATGCCTTTCTGGAACACCTCGTGTTTAGTGCCATTAATCCTTCTTAAAAATTAATTAAAATGAATCGCCAGCTAATACCCGTTATAAACCAGCTGTTTGGGCAACTGCTAAAACTCCCACCCCAAACCATACCGGCCGATCAGGACTTATTGGCAACCACGGTAAGCCGCTTGTCGGTAGAGGCTTTTGTGTCGCATTTGATTAAGGCTGGTCGTAAGCAGCATTTGTTGTATTTGCAATCGATTGTAGCCCAACCCGATGTAGAGGCGGTCCTGGAACAAAGCACATCACCGGTATTGGTTTTCCGGCAGGTAGCCGATAGGGTCGTACCGGTACTGGTAAACCCCTTAGGCAAAAAACGTTTCGGTATTACCACCTTTACCCCCGAAAAACCCCAACCAGAAGAGGTAAAATCATTAGCGCCCTTGGTGGCGGACCTTTACCTGTTACCAAACGGAGCCACCCCCGTGGTTACTTGCCTGGTGCAGGAACCCGCCCTGAAAGAAAAAGCCACCGGCCAGCCTGGCAAAGAACCCTCGCCTATGCGGCGCTTTCTTTTGTTTTTAGCCCCCGAACGTAAAGAAATCTGGTACTTATACATTTATGCCGCCATTGCCGGTATTATCAGCCTTTCGTTGCCCTTGGGTATTCAAAGCATCATCGGGTTTATTTCGGCCGGGCAGGTTTCGGCTTCGGTGGTGGTACTCATTGCCTTTATTGTAATTGGGGTTTTAATTACGGGCGGTTTGCAAATGATGCAGGTTTGGTTGGTAGAGCACTTGCAACAACGCATGTTTAGCCGCTTGGCTTTTGATTTTGCCAACCGGGTACCGCAGTGGAACCTGGAAAAACTGCAAGGCCAGCGGCCACCTGAGCTCATGAACCGCTTCTTCGAAACGGTATCGTTGCAAAAAGGGGTAGCCAAAATATTGCTGGAGTTTAACGCGGCTATTCTGCAAATTATATTTGGACTTATTCTGCTTTCGCTCTACCATGCCTCTTTTATATTTCTGGGTATTTTACTCAGCACCATTCTGGGCCTGCTTATCTGGCTTACCAGCGACAAAGGTATTTCTACCAGTTTGTACGAATCTAAATACAAATACCAGATGGCTGACTGGCTGCAAAGTATTGCCCACAGTATAGCTTCTTTTAAACTGGTTAGCCACAACAACCTGGGCATGCAAAAAACCGATTATTTTGTTAGTAATTACGTTTTAGCGCGCCGCCAGCACTTTAAAGTTTTAGTAACCCAATATTTTGGCTTTATCTTCTTTAAAACCATTATTACTGCTACTTTACTTATTCTGGGTTGTTTGCTTATCGTAAACCAGGAGATAAATATTGGCCAGTTTGTGGCCGCCGAAATTATTATAATTCTAATTATGAACTCGGTCGAAAAAATTATCTTAAAACTGGATGTGGTATACGATGTACTAACCGGCCTGGAAAAAATTTCGGGCGTTACCAGTGTACCACTCGAAGAAACCACCGGCATAACCCTGGATAATATACCGGTCGGCGAGGGCTTATCGGTACAAGTAACTAACTTAAGTTACAGTTGGCCCCAAACCCCGGCCAGCAGCCTAAAAGAGATTAGTTTTAAAATAAATCCTTCGGAAAAAATATGCCTGGCCGGCTACGATGGTTCCGGAAAAACTACTTTGCTGCACGTGTTGTTGGGTATGCTGCCCAATTACCGGGGTAGTATTGCTTATAATGGTTTATCGCTCCGCGATTTAGATTTAACCAGCCTCCGCAGCCAAACCAGTGCCCTCATTACTCCAGACCAACTTATAAGCGGTACCATTTTACAGAATATAATATTTGGCACGTCTGGTATTACCCAAACCGATGTAACCAAAGCCTTAGCCCTAACAAATTTAACGGATTATATAAATGCTTTGCCCCAAGGCTTGCATACACCCGTTACCAACGCTAGCCTGCAATTCCCCCGGAGCGTTGTAGCTAAAATATCGCTGGCGCGGGCCCTGGTTACTAAACCTAAATTGTTAATTCTGGACGATTACCTGCTCCCGATTGACTGGTCGGAGAAAATCCAGATTTACAATACTTTGCTCCGCGAGTTATCCAGCACGGTTATCCTGGTTTCTAACGACAAACAAGTAATGAAAAACTGCGACCGGGTGCTTTTGTTAAAGCAAGGCACCTTGGTAAATGCGGGCACATTTGCCCAATTAGAGCACGACCACCAATTAAAATCATTAATCGGCGTAGTCTCCTAATCCTAACTCTATGGCTACTAAAAAATATAAAAATCCGGCAACGGTAACAGATTACCCAATTTATTCTACCCCCGGGTTGTTACAGCCTCCGCGTCTGGGCCGCACCATGGCTTATTGGTGTGGCGGTATTTTCCTGTTGCTTTGCCTTTTGTTGTTTTTGCCCTGGACCCAGAATATCCGGTCTAATGGTACTTTAACGGCTATTAACCCCGCCGAACGCCCCCAAACCTTACCCAGTATTATTTCGGGACGAATAGAAAAATGGCACGTGCAGGAAGGTCAGTTGGTGCAGAAAGGCGATACGATTATCAGCTTGTCGGAAGTAAAAGACAAATATTTTGACCCAGATTTGCTCGCTCGCATGAATGAACAAATTACCGCCAAAGAAGGCACTTTGCAGGCAACCGAAGAAAAGGCCAAAGCACTGGCAGATCAAATAAAAGCTTTGCAGGCGGGTTTAACCTTTAGCCTGAACAAAGCCCGCAACAAAGTACAGCAAATGCAATATAAAATCCGGAGCGATAGTGCAGATTTAGTGGCGGGCCAGAATGAGTTTAAAATAGCCCAGGAGCAGTTGGCCCGGCAAGAAAACCTGTACCGCCAGGGCTTAAAATCACTGACCGAACTGGAAACCCGCCGCTTAAAATTTCAGGAATCGCTGGCCAAGTTGCAGGTTTACGAAAATAAATACCGGAGTACCCAAAACGAATATTTAAATGCCCGCATTGAACTAAGCTCGGTGCAAGCTGAATACCGCGAAAAAATTGCCAAAGCCGAATCGGAACTGAGTGCTACCCGCTCGTACGTTTACGGTACAGCCGGCGAAATCTCCAAAATGCAAAGCGAATTTGTCAGTACCAAAATTCGCTCGTCGTTTTACCACATTACCGCGCCGCAAAACGGGTTTGTGGTTAAAGCTTTAAAAGCCGGTATTGGCGAAACGATAAAAGAAGGCGAAGCCATTGTTACCATTATGCCGGGTAAAACCAATCTGGCCGTAGAGCTCTATGTTAAACCCATGGATATTCCGCTCCTGCACAAAGGGCAACCTGTGCGGCTGCAGTTCGATGGTTGGCCTACACTGGTTTTCTCAGGCTGGCCGGGGGCTAGCTTTGGTACTTTTGGCGGTACCATAGCCGTAATAGATAATGTGGCTACCCAGGGCAAATACCGGATTTTGGTGGTACCGGATAAAAAAACCGAACTCTGGCCCGAGGCCTTGCGGGTTGGTTCCGGGGTATACGGCTGGGCCTTGCTAAACAATGTGCCCATCTGGTACGAGCTATGGCGTCAGCTAAACGGCTTCCCGGCCGATTACGTTGGCGATGCTCCTGCTGCTCCTAAAGAGAAAGGTGCTAAAGAAAAATCAGAAGCGGATAAAACCCAGGAAATGGCAGAATATTAAAAGAAAAATGAAAAAACTTGTTCCTTTAAATAAATTATCTACCCACCCGGGAGCATCTGGGTTTACTGCGTGGCGACACACCAAAGCCTGGCTACTAGCCTGGGGGTTGCTGTTTGTACTGCATCCGGTGTTTGCCCAGGCGCAAACCGACTCTGTACAAATATTTACCCTCGATGCCTTTTTTGCTCAGATTCAGGCTCACCACCCGGTCGCCCGCCAGGCAGCGCTGTTATCGGAACAGGCCCGGCAAGAAATTCGCATGGCCCGCGGTAGTTTCGATCCGCAAGCCAGTAGTTACTACGCCAGAAAAGAATTTAAAAATCAGTTGTATTACGCCAACTGGAATAGTCTGGTAAAAGTGCCGCTGTGGTTTGGTGCCGATTTAAAAGCCGGTTACGAATTAAACCAGGGCAGCTACGTAAATCCCGAGCTAAAAACCCCGGCGCAAGGGCTAAGCTACGCCGGTTTATCGGTACCGCTGGGCCAGGGTTGGATTATCGACCAAAGGCGGGCTACCCTGCGCCAGGCGCAACTGCTAAGCCAGGCCGCCGAAGCCGATAAAATTAAAATATTAAACAAGCTCTTACTCGAAGCCGCGAAAGCTTACTGGGACTGGGCCTACGCGTACCAGCGGCAGGTACTTTACCAAAATGCTTACGAACTGGCCGCTGTGCGCTACCAGGGTGTGCGCGAACGCGTTCGCGAAGGCGATTTGCCCGCCATTGATACCGTAGAAGCCCAGATT
Organism: Adhaeribacter sp.; assembly: GCF_057359045.1. Lineage (NCBI taxonomy): Bacteria > Pseudomonadati > Bacteroidota > Cytophagia > Cytophagales > Hymenobacteraceae > Adhaeribacter > Adhaeribacter sp. The sequence goes on along the minus strand of NZ_JBMQUD010000073.1, from coordinate 8,085 downwards.
GAAGTAACCAACCGTAAGCTTATGTGGCAACAGGCCCAAACCGATTTTAACAACGGCCGTTTGGTGCTATCTAATTTTTTGTGGCGCGAAGAAGCCGTACCCGTAGAACTGGTAAATGGAGCCATACCCCTAATAACTGATTTATCTTCTAAGCAAACTGTTCATACGGCTGATTCCCTGCAAAAGCTCCTGAATTTTGCCCAACGCAACCACCCCGATATTCTGAAACTGGAAGTTAAATCGCAGCAACTGGTTTATGAGCGCCGGTTAGCGGCCGATAAATTTAAACCCAAATTAACGTTCGATTATAATTTCCTGCGTCAGGATATTGGTTTGCCCATCCAAGACATGGGTAATTCGTTCCTGGCCAACAACTATAAAATGGGCCTAAATTTTAGCATGCCGTTGTTGTTGCGAGCCGAACGAGGTAAACTACAGTTAACCAAATTAAAAATACAGGATAACGATTTGGCCCGGCAGCAGGTAAACCGCGACATTGCTACCAACCTGCAAACCACGTATAACGAGTTACTGCTCCTGGCTGAACAAATTAAAGCCCAGGAAACCCTGGCACAACAAACCGAAATGTTGCGCAACGGCGAGCAAATACGTTTTGAAAATGGCGAAAGCTCTTTATTTTTAGTAAACACCCGCGAGATGAATTTGGTAAACCAACAGGTAAAACTCTGGGAACTGCGCACCAAATTTGCCAAGAGCCAGGCTACTTTAAATTGGGCTGCTGGTAGCTTAAATAATTAATTTTTAGCGTGAACCAGAAAATTAACTAGAATATAAAATATTGATAATAATTTATTTACAAATGATATTTAAGAACAATCTATTGTTTGTAAGTATACTAACTTCTCCTGATGCGTCATTTATGGCAATGTCCTTTTTTGACAAATAAAACACTTCATCAAAACAGACATTTAAGCAAAATCACAGATAAGTGTATAAAAATAGCCTATTTTGAGGCTTGTAATTCCCGAATTCACGTTATTCCAAAAACAAATAAGGCAACTGGGTCCTTACTGAAAGTAGAGATTTAATAACAAGCTTGTTTTTGAAAATCCTTCCCTGGTAATTTCCTTAACGGAAGTTTACTACGCTGTAGAAGATATACCTTAATGTTAAACGTAAAACTTGATACGTTCCACGTTTAACATTCTACATTTTACGCCTGATTAGCCGTAGTTTTAAAAGTAGGCAAAACCCGGTTTTTAGAAGCTTGTTCGTAGGCATAAGCCAGGCCCAGCAAAGACCCTTCGGCGTAGGCGCTACTAAAAAAAGACAAACCGATTGGTAAGCCTTGCACCAGCCCCATGGGCACCGTAATGTGCGGGTACCCCGAAATAGCCGCCGGGGAGGTAAACCCATAGCCCGTAAAAGCATCGCCGTTTACCAAATCAATACACCAGGACGGGCCATAGGTGGGTCCCGAAATAGCATCGAGGCGGTGTTCTTGTAGTAATTTGTTGATGGCGTTGCGCGAGGTTGTGCGATTTTTCTGTAAAGCGGCTTTGTATTCGGCACTATTGAGGTCGCCTAAGGCTTCGGCGCTTTCCAAAATCTCCTGCTTAAAGTAAGGCATAACCTGGGCCTCGTTTTGTTTGTTATAAGCGATCAATTCCGGCAAGGATTTTACCTCGCCTTTGGCCTGGGCCAGGTACTTATTTAAGCCGTCTTTAAACTCGTATTTTAAAACCGCTAATTCTGTTTCTCCCAGCTCGCCCATTTTAGCCATTACCTCTACTTCTATTATGGTAGCGCCTTTACCTTTTAATATTTCCAAGGCATTTTGCAGCAAAATATCTACACCGGGGTGGCCTTTCAGGAAAGATTTTTCTACACCTATTCTTTTGCCTTGTAAATTATTGACATCCAGGAAAGCGGTATAATCCGGCTGAATTTTGCCTTTGCTCTCGGCGGTTACGGTATCGGTTGGGTCGGGGCCGGTGAGTACATTTAGCAATAGCGCCGCATCTTTCACGGTGCGGGCCATGGGACCGGCAGTGTCCTGGGTGGCACTAATCGGAATAATCCCGCTGCGGCTAACCAAACCTACCGTAGGCTTTAGCCCCACAATATTGCTTACCGCTGCCGGACAAACCACTGAACCATCGGTTTCGGTGCCTACCGCTACCACGCACATATTGGCCGCTACTACCACGCCTGAGCCGGAACTAGACCCACAAGGCGTGCGGTCCAGCACGTACGGATTGTGGGTTTGGCCACCCCGGCTACTCCAGCCACTGGTAGAGCGCGTCGACCGGAAATTGGCCCATTCGCTCAGGTTGGTTTTTCCGAGTATAACGGCTCCGGCAGCGCGTAATTTCTTTACCAGAAAAGCATCTTGTTGGGCTTTGTTGTTGGCCAGAGCCAGCGACCCCGCCGAAGTACTCATTTTATCGGCAGTATCAATATTATCTTTAATTAAAACCGGAATACCGTGCAGCGGACCTCTTATTTTACCTGCCCGCCGTTCCTGGTCCAGGGCTTCGGCAATGTTTAAAGCATCGGGGTTTATTTCTATAACTGCGTTTAGTTTAGGCCCATTCTTATCTATAGCTGCAATACGATCTAAATAAAGTTGCGTAATAGCTTTAGAGGTATATTGGCCCTGTTGCATTTTCTCCTGCAGTTGGGCAATTGTTACTTCGTTTAATTCAAAATCAGCAACGTGTTGTTGATTAATATTTTGGTTTTTACTTTTAGCCGCATTATCGGGGCGGCAACCCCAAGTTAAAGCAGATAGAGTTAAGCCGGCCATCGAGCCATTTCTAAGAAAATTCCTGCGGTTCATATCCTTTTAATTTAACTAAATATAACCGCCAAATGGGCAAATTTCCTACATTTACAAATAAAAAAGGCATTTATCTCAGCCTTTCTGTTCTTAAAATACACGCCTGTATCAAATGCTGGCTTACCTATTTTTCGGGTTTTACTTACTATTTCTTCTAACGCTCTTGTTATAAGCAGGTAATTATACATATTGTTTACTAAACAAAAATATTTTGCATATTTAAGCATTGTAAAATCTAACTAAACCTAAACGTATGAGCTTACTTTCTGAATTTAAACAATTTGCGGTTAAAGGAAACGTAATTGATTTAGCTGTAGCCGTGGTTATTGGTGCTGCTTTTGGGGCAATCGTTACTTCTTTTGTAAACGACATAATAATGCCGCCTATTGGTATGGCTACCGGTGGTGTAGATTTTACCGAACTAAAACTGCAACTATCAGCCCCAGTAATGGAAGGCGATAAGATAGTAAAAGAAGGTGCCTCTGTTAATTACGGCAACTTTATTCAAACAATTGTTAATTTCCTGATTATTGCGGTGGCCATATTTTCGATGGTAAAAGCCATAAATACCTTAAAGCGCAAAGAAGAAGCCGCTCCGGCTACCCCTACCCCTTCTAAAGAAGAGTTATTACTAACCGAAATCCGCGATTTGTTAAGAGACAGAAAACTATAAGCAATAAAAATGGATGCTAATCCGGCACGGCAACTCAAATTTCCCAGCCGTTACCGGATTAAGTTCTCTTGAAGGCCTAACCGAATCTTTGCATTACCGTTAAAAATTAATCAGAATATTAATTTTTATGCGAATGAGATTCTTGAAACTATCATTTATTGCTTTTAGTGGCTTTTTAGCCTTTGGGAGCTGCGGCGGCAAAAACACCGATTCATACGTAAAGTCGCCGGGTGCCGAAAAAACCACCAAAACCCAAGTACTGGAAACCGGGGCCGATTTATTGCAAAACAAAGCGCCTTTGGCTAAATTAAACGTTTACCTCGATGGGTTTCATTTTTATAACGGTAATATGGCGGGCCAAATGGAAGCCCACCACTACGCACGCCAAATAAATGAAGACCTTTACCAGGCCGTAATATTTGACGGGAACGGTGAAAACGCCAAACTAATGGGCGTAGAATATATTGTTTCGGAACGCTTGTTTAAAACCTTGCCCGCCGAAGAAAAAAAACTCTGGCACAGCCACCACCACGAAGTTAAATCTGGCACCCTGATTGCGCCCGGCATACCTGATGTAGCCGAGCACGAGCTCATGGAAAAACTGGTATCTACGTACGGCAAAACCATACATACCTGGCACACCGACCGCGATTTGGAACTGCCTTTGGGCGGGCCGCAACTAATGATGGGCTTTACCCAGGAAGGCCAGTTAAAGCCCGATTTAGTAAAAGACCGCGACCAGCGTTTTAATGTTTCTACAGAAGAAAAAAAGAAAAACCGGGCCGATATTCCCATACCCAGTTTAGTACCTGGGGCCAATGCCTGGGAAAAAGGCGAGATCCGGCAGTTCGAAATTTCAAATAAAGCCAGTGCAGCTCACCATTAAACCACGAGGAAGTATAGGTTCTTGCTAATGGGGCTACCAACGTTAATATTTTAATTTGTTTAGCCTTATTTTACCCAGATTAAATTTTAATGTTCCCTCAACCAACTTAAGTCTGCATTATTTTAAACCTAACCCATGACTGCCGCCGATTACATAAAGCACTTGCAATTACAACCGCACCCCGAGGGCGGCTTTTATAAAGAAACGTATCGCGCTACCGAAAATATTCCGGCCTCTGGCTTGCCCTCCCGCTTTGCCGGCGACCGCAGTTTTGCTACCAGCATTTATTATTTATTAGAAAGTGGCAATTTTTCGGCTTTTCACCGCATCCGCAGCGACGAAGGGTGGCATTTTTATGCGGGTGGCACGTTGCTGGTGCACTTAATTGCGCCCGACGGAAAATATACCTGTTTACGGTTAGGCAATAATTTAGCGGCAGGCGAGGCTTTTCAGTTTATAGTACCGGCCATGACGTGGTTTGCTTCTGAACCAGCTTCCGGAACCGCCTTTGCTTTGGTGGGTTGCACTGTTGCGCCCGGCTTCGACTTTAACGATTTTGAACTAGCCCGTACAGAAAAGCTAATCGGCCAATTCCCGCAGTACCAAGATTTAATTAACCGGCTTTGCCGACTATAATATTACCCGTTGCGTTATTTAAATAGCTTAAAAACTTACTTCTGTAAACTCGAGTCTATGTAAATATCTGTTTACGGTTTTAGCTTTAAGCGCATAATGTAACTATCGGCGGTAATATACAAAATGCTCTCGTCGGGGTTAAAGGCACAATTAGAAGTTATTTGTCCGGGCCGGATGGTACCCAAATGGGTAGCTTTACTATCGAAAATGAATATACCACCGGGGCCGGTTGCAAAAATATAGCCTTGTTTGTTTATTTTTAAACCATCGGGTAAACCTGGTGCGGTTTTCACCAGCGGCGTAGCATCGTAAAAAATCCGGCCGTCTGTAATATTACCGTCGGGTTGCACCGTATAGGCCATCCAAACTGCTTTATCGGGGTCGGAGTTGGCTACGTACAAGGTTTTTTCGTCCGGCGAAAAGGCCAACCCGTTGGGGCGGCTTAGTTCTTTTGTTAATAAATGCAATTTACCGGCAGGCGTTAGGCGGTAAACACCCTGAAAAGGAATTTCTTTGGCCGGGTCGTCAATGTTTTTCTCGAGGCCGTACGGCGGATCGGTAAAATACAAATCGCCGTTGCTTTTATAAACAGCATCGTTCGGACTGTTCAGCCGTTTGCCCTCGTAGTTATCGGTTAAGGTTACAAAATTAGGTTTGGGCGTTGAAAGCGGTGCATCCAGGCGGGCCATTCGGCGGTCGCCGTGCTGGCACAAAACCAAACGCCCTTGCTTATCCAGAATTAAAGCATTAGAACCAACTTCGCCGCCCCGGGGCTGCTGCCCGGTATAGCCCGAAGGCGTAAGGTATAACTGCACGCCTTTTGCCTCGCTCCAGGAATATATTTTGTTGGGCGGAATATCCGAAAACAACAACTGGTTTTGCTCCGGCAACCACAAAGGTCCCTCCGACCAATTAAAACCTTCGGCAATAATTTCTACCTGGGCTTCGGGCGCAATCAGGTTATCTAATTGCGGATGCCGACGTTCAATGGTGCCGGTAGTTTTATATTTTTGGCTGGCAGCAGTTTCGCTTTTTGTAGTCATGGCGGTGGTTTCGTTCTTTTTCTGGCGACAGCCACTTGGGGCCAGAAAACTGGTTAAGGCTAATATACAGAATAAATAATTGATCCGGCGCATGTGGTGATTTTGTAGGGTTTGCTGATTTTTTATAAAAACAATGATTGTTCCAGTAAATTAATACCTCAAAGTGCTGCCTTTTTTATTCAGGCTTTAATTAACAGAATATATAATCTTGATCTAATTATTTATAAATATTTCTTGTACAGGTTGTACAGAATTTTTCTTTCTTCGGTGGTGAGTACCGCATTAATATTTTTCTGAATAAAATGCAGCTTAAAGGCTTTAATAGCCGCATCTAAGTTTTTGGTATCGTACCCAATTATCCGTAAAGCTTCCTGAACATTAAAAGTTGGCGGTACCTGGTACGGGCTAAGAGTTCTATCGGGTAGTTGGGCCAGGCTATCCGGCGATAAAATATTCAAGCTATCCAACAGCGTGTCTACGGTAAGGGTATCGGTTAGTACTTCGGGATCATACCAAAGGCCATAGCCGTTCTGCGCCAGGGTTTGCCACGGAAACATAGAGTTGGGATCGTTTTTGCGGGCAGGTGCAATATCGGAATGACCAATAAAATTAGCAGCCGGTATACTGTATTGTTTTTTTAACAAAGCCAAAACCTGGAGTAAGCTTTTTATTTGCGGCTCCGCAAAGGGCTCGGCGCCGTTGTTGTCTAGTTCAATCCCGATGGACGAGGAATTTAAATCGGTGTTGTTGCCCCATTTGGCTATACCGCCATGCCAGGCCCGTAAATAATCGTTAAGCATGTGGTACACTTTACCTTCGCGGCCAATTACATAATGGGCACTTACCTGGGTTTTGGGCAAAGTAAAGGTTTTAAGGGTTTGGTCGGTAGATTGTTGGGCCGTATGGTGAATAACCACGTAATTGGGCTTACGCAAATTGAAATTGGTGGTACCCACCCAATTATTGCCAAGGGGGATACTATCGGATCCCGGCGTTAAAACCGGGGTTGCTTTTATACTGCGTGCCAAAGCTTTAGCTTGTTTTTTGTATACCCGGTTGGTAGCACTATACGGGTTAGCTGCACAAGCCGATAAGAAAACAAAGGCCAGGAGTAGCATTGATTTGTTAAGTTTTAATGCAGCATTCATGCAAAGAAGAAAAAATAGTTAAGCCCAAAATAGACCTTTAAACCAGTAGGCTGATGAAATACCAATATTTAATTTTGAATCTGACTCGGGTAACCAGCATATTTATATGGCCAGGAGTTTAAACGTTTGTAAGGTTAAATATAAAATATTAGCGAGTAATTCTTTAAATTTTCACCCAGGTCCCGGCCAACTACGTTTACATTTACCAGAATCTAAGATTACGGTAAAAACGGCAAATAATGCAGATGCTACAAACCTGGTTATCGGATTAAAATTAAACATTTATTCAGCTTTAGATATTATTTACATGCTTAAACAATATTTTATTACGGCCTACGACTTTACCGATGCCGAAGCCCTCAACCGCCGGATGGCCGTTCGGTCGCAGCACCTGGCCGGCGTGAAAAAACTTAAAGAAACCGGCAATTTCCTGATGGGTGGGGCCATTCTGAGCCCCGAGGGCAAAATGATTGGCTCTTCTTTGTTTATGCAGTTTGCCCACGAAGAAGAGTTGCAGCAGTGGTTGGCACAAGAACCTTATGCCACCGAAAAAGTTTGGGATAAAATTGAGATAAAACCCTTCCGGGTAGCCGAAGTTTAATATTTAAAGAAGTATTGACGCACTAAATCGCTCGGGCAATTAAATTAAGTTCGAAAAATATTAAACTGCCTTTTTACTAATATAAACCTGTTTAGTAAATCAAGATTGGCAAATAATTTAACTCTGACCGTAGTGGACTAGGAAAGAAAAAGGCAAAGGCTTATGGATTGGCGGTGATAACACCACCAATGGCAGTGGATTTTCCGCTTTTTCACTATATACTAAATAACTTCATATTAAAGAGGAATTGCGTTGTAAATAAAATAAACGTGTTTACAGGGATGTACTTGCGTTT
>NZ_JBMQUD010000072.1:0-7995 GCF_057359045.1 Adhaeribacter sp. | reverse complement strand
TTATTACCCAGTGGCCGGGGCGCAGCGCCGAGGAGATTGAAAAATTTGTGACGGTGCGGGTAGAAATTGCCATGAACTCGGTTGCGAAAAAACGCGACGTGCGCTCTACCCCCTTGTTTGGGTTATCGGTGGTTAAAATATTGTTTGAGGATGAAGTTACCGACGATTATGCGCGCATCCAGGTAAACAACATGCTCATGAACGTGGATTTGCCCGAAGTCATCAACCCGGAAGTGCAACCACCTTACGGACCCACCGGCGAAATATTCCGCTATACCCTTACGGGCAAAGACCGCACCGCCCGCGATTTAAAAACCATTCAGGACTGGGTAATCGACCGGAACTTGCGCAGCGTGGCCGGCGTGGCCGATATTGTGAGCTTTGGCGGCGAAGTAAAAACTTACGAAATAAGTGTTAACCCAAACCAACTTCTCAAATACCAGATTACGCCTTTAGAAGTTTACGAAGCGGTTTCGAAGAGCAATATTAACGTGGGCGGCGATGTAATTACCAAAAATAACCAGGCCTACGTGGTGCGGGGGATTGGTTTACTCAATAATATCTCCGACATCGAAAATATTATTCTGACCAATATTAATGGCACGCCTATTTTCGTGAAAAACGTGGCCGATGTGCAGGAATCGGCGATGCCGCGCATGGGCCAGGTGGGCCGCGCCGACCAGAACGATGTGGTAGAAGGCATTGTGGTGATGCGAAAAGGCGAAGATGCCCAGCTAGTTATCGACCGAATAAAAGACAAGATAGAAGAACTGAATACCCGCATTTTACCCGCCGATGTAAAAATTGATATATTCTACAACCGCGAAACCCTGATAGACTACGCCATTCATACGGTGTCGGGTAACCTGGTAGAAGGCATTGTACTGGTATCGTTTATTGTGCTTTTATTCATGGCCGATTGGCGCACAACTGTTACCATTTCGATTGTCATTCCGCTGGCTTTGTTGTTTGCTTTTATTTGCTTGCGCTTGCGCGGCATGTCGGCCAATTTGCTTTCCATGGGCGCCATCGACTTTGGAATTATTGTAGACGGGGCCGTGGTAATGGTGGAAGGAATATTTGTCTCGCTCGATCACCTGGCCAAACGCGTCGGCATGGAGAAATTTAACCGCATGTCTAAATTGGGTTTAATCCGGAAAACCGGTACCGAAATGGGAAAAGCCGTATTTTTCTCGAAACTCATTATTATTACCTGTTTGCTGCCCATTTTCGCTTTCCAAAAAGTAGAAGGTAAAATGTTTTCGCCGCTGGCCTTTACCTTGGGTTTTGCCTTGCTGGGAGCCTTAATATTTACGCTTACGCTGGTGCCGGTGCTGGTTAGTATGCTCTTAAAAAAGAACGTGCGCGAAAAACACAATGTGTTCGTGGAGTTTATTACCCGCAATTCCATGCGCATCTTCAACTTTGGCTATGCCCGCAAAAAAGCTACCATATTTCTGGCTACCGCTTCTGTAGCCCTTGGTTTATTCTGCTTTAAATTTTTAGGAACCGAGTTTTTACCGCAACTCGACGAAGGCTCTATTTACGTGCGGGCCAGTTTACCCATGAGTATTTCTTTGGACGAATCGGTTAGGTTGAGTACTGAGATGCGGAAATCTTTTCTGGAATTTGAAGAAGTAAACCAGGTAATGAGCCAGACCGGTCGCCCCAACGATGGTACCGACCCTACCGGCTTTTACAACATAGAATTCCACGTCGATATCAAGCCCAAAGAAGAGTGGGCAGTAAAACAAACCAAAGATGAGCTAATTGAACGCATGAAAGACAAGCTCGCCGTTTATCCGGGTATTAATTTTGGTTTTTCGCAGCCAATATCAGATAACGTAGAAGAAGCCGCATCGGGCGTGAAAGGTTCTATTGCGGTAAAAATATACGGCCAGGAGTTAGAATTCCTGGAAAAGAAAGCCCAGGAAGTGTACGACCAATTGGCCACGGTGCAGGGTATTGAAGATTTAGGCATCCTGAAAAATATTGGTCAGCCCGAAATGCGCGTAGAACTCGACGAACATAAAATGGCCTTGTACGGGGTAACTACCGCCGATGCCCAGAGTGTGGTGGAAATGGCGATTGGTGGGAAAGCGGCTACGGAAATATACGAAGGCGAACGTAAATTCGACCTCCGCATTCGCTACCAAGGGGCTTACCGCCAAACGGAGCGGGAATTAGCCAAATTAATGGTACCTACTTTAAACGGCGCCCAGGTTCCCATCAGCGAAATTGCTACTATTCGTACCATTACCGGTCCTTCGCTTATTTTTCGGGATAATAATCAACGTTTTATTGCGGTCAAATTTTCGGTGCGTGGCCGCGATATGGGCGGTGCTGTTAAAGAAGCTCAGGAAAAAGTAAACCAGGCGGTTAAATTACCCAAAGAAAACGTAATAAAATGGACCGGCGACTTTGAAAACCAGCGCCGCGCCGAAGACCGGCTCACGCAGGTAGTGCCCATTAGCTTACTACTAATATTTTTTATTTTGTTCAGTTTGTTTGGCAATATGCGCGATGCCGGTTTAGTATTAATAAACGTACCTTTTGCCATTATCGGTGGTATTGCGGCCCTGCTGCTTACGGGTATCAACTTCAGTATTTCGGCGGGTATCGGTTTTATTGCCTTATTTGGTATCTGTATTCAAAACGGGGTAATCCTAATCTCAGTTTTCAAAAGCAACCTAAACCTGGATATGCCGATGATGGACGCCATTAAAGATGGAGTATTAACCCGCGTACGTCCCGTAGTCATGACCGCTTTAATGGCCGCCATTGGTTTGGTACCGGCTGCCCTTTCTACCGGCATTGGCTCCGAAACCCAAAAACCCTTAGCTGTAGTGGTTATTGGCGGTTTGGTGAGTGGCACCATTCTTACCTTGTTTGTATTCCCGTTAATATTCGATGTTTTCTACCGCCGGGCCGAAGTAAAAAAAGCTAAAAAACAGATGAAGAAAGTAAAATGGCAAGAGCTGGAAGTAAATTAAAGTACAAAGAAATTATATGTTAAGTTGTTTCTCCAGTAAAAAAGGTAGCCTTTGGCTATCTTTTTTCTTTTAAGCATTTTTAATGGGCAAAGTAATAGCTACTTCTGTTCCCTGCCCTTCGGTCGAATTTATTTTAAAAGTACCACCGTTTTGCCGGATTATCCGGTTACTGAGGGCCAAACCTATGCCGGTACCCGGAATACCCCGGGCATTACGGGCCCGGAAAAAAGGCTCTGTAATATTTTGCAAATCCGCCGCCGGAATGCCGATGCCTTTATCCCGGATAATAATTTTAAAATTTTCCGTTTTAATTTTTAACCTTAAAATCACCGGTTGATGATCCGAAAATTTGCAGGCATTTTCCAGAATATTTTTAAGCGCCGTATTCAGCAAAGTTTTATTGCCGGTAGTAACTAGTTTCTCCGGATCTTCGGGTAAATCGTCCATTTCTAACCAGATGGGCGGGCAAGCCGGTTTTTGCTTTACCTGTTCCATTACTTCCCAAATCAATTCATCAACCCGGAAAGCTTCAACCTGCCCTACATCCGTCAACTGTTCGGCTTGTGCCAGGTTAAATAAACTTTTGGTCAGTTTTTCCAGTCGTTCAGCCTCATTTTGCAGTCGGCCCAGCGAGGCTTTGTATTCCTCGGGGCTGCGGTCGCGGGTTAGGGTAACTTCTATTTCGCCGGCAATGGCGGTAAGGGGATTTTGTAGTTCGTGCGAGGCATTGGAGATAAAATTTTTCTGGGAGATAAAGGAATGCTCCAGGCGGTCGAGCATTTGGTTAAACGTATTGCTTAGGTTGGCTATTTCGTCTTTAGCCGGCCCTTCGGATAAACGCAGGTGCAAATTAGTAGCCCTTATTTTATTTACCTGGTCTACAATGGCCGCAATAGGATTCAGGGCCTGGTTGGCAACTACCCGGGCTACAAGAATAACCAATAAAATACTACAGATAAAACTAATAATTAATACGCCCTGCAGGTACTGTAGCTTTTTAGCGCCCGACAAATCCTGGGCTCCAACGAGCACGTAAAAATCACCTTCGTTATCGGTATAATAATAAGCCGCCGCCTGATGATCTTGCAGGATAAAATTAGCGTACTGGTTTGGTTGCAGCTCGCTAAATATTTTATCTAGCCTGGCTGCTTTGGCCGCTGGCTGGGTTAGCCATTTTTTAGTTTTCTTTTCGTAAATTTCTATCCGCTCCCGGTGGAGGCTTTGCCGCGATTTTTGTCTTAACTTGGCAAATGAGGCCGCACTTAATTCGTCTTGTTCCAGTTTTAACTGCCCCGCCAAAATGGCCCGGTCTAGCAATCGGTCGTAAAAATCGCGTTGGGTAAAATCGGCTACCAGCAAATAAATAGCCAGCCCCAATACCATAATAATGCTGCCGATTAATACGGTAAAGGTAAGGGTGAGCCGGTTGCGGATAGACATGATTACGCGGGCTCTTTTAAGGTATAACCCATACCAATAACCGTATGGATAAGCTTCGGCTGAAATTCTTTGTCTATTTTATTCCGCAGATAATTTACGTACACATCTACCACGTTAGAACCCAAATCCATACTAAAATCCCAGACATTTTCGAGCAAATCCATCCGGGATAATACTTTGTTTTTGTTTTTCATGAAATATTCCAGCAAAGCAAATTCGCGGGCCGTTAGCAAAATTTCTTTACCACTGCGGGTTGCAGTTTTGGTTTCCAGATTTAATTCCAGGTCGGCCAAGATAAACGTGGCCGTTGCATCGTAATTAACCGCGCGGCGGGTTAAAGCGCGCACCCGAGCCAACAGCTCTTTAAACTTAAACGGTTTGGCTATGTAATCATCGGCACCATTGTCTAAACCGGTTACTAAATCGTCGGTAGTACCCAGGGCAGTCAGCATTAAAATTGGCGTTTTTTTATCATATTTACGGATTTCTCTACACAGATCTAACCCATTCATGCCCGGCATAATAATATCCAGCATAATCAGGTTGTACTGGTTACGCGTTGCCAATAACCGTCCGGTGGTACCATCAAAGGCCACTTCTACTTCGTACGATTGCTCTTGCAAACCTTTTTTAATAAACGCCGCAACGTTGGGTTCGTCTTCTACCAATAAAATATGCATGTTTAGACGGGTATTTTAATTATTAAACTTACCAGATTATGCAATCGGCCATCGGCGTACTACGGGAGATACTTAGATATGCCATTTAAATTTTTAATGATTGCCGGTGGGCGTTATACGAGTAGGCGTGTCTTTCCCAGCCACAATACTTTTCGCTCCAATGGCAATGGCTTTTATAATATTGGTCATATTGGCTATATCCAGGGTTTCAAATTCGTCGTCTACGGAGTGGTATAATTTATCGGAATCAATTTTATCGGTAGAAATGCTATGGGCCGGTACGCCCAACCGGGCCAGTGTGGCGTTATCGGAGCGGTAAAATAAATTCTGGGCGGTGTATGGGTCGGGATGAAACTGGTAACCGGTCCCGGTTAAATTTTTCTGCAAAATGGGGCCAAAATCAGAGCGCTCGAAACCCGTAATAAAGCCGGCATTTTTACCGAACTGCGATTCTTTACCAATCATTTCAATATTAAACATGGCCACAATTTGGTCTGGATTGAGTTGTTTCGAAAAATATTGCGAACCAAAACCACCCATTTCTTCGGCCGTAAAAGCTACAAAAATTAAACTTCTTTCGTTTTTCAATTTCCGGAAATGCCGAGCCAATGTAATAACTGCGGTGGTACCGCTGGCATCGTCGTCGGCGCCGTTGGCAATGGAGTCGCCGTTTACCGCGGGTAATATACCAATATGGTCGTAATGGGCCGAAAAAATAACGTACTCTTCGGTTTTACTTTTGCCGGGCAAATAGCCCACCACGTTGTTTAGTTTATTCTCGCTAACCATGCTCTTTATATCTACCTGCCAGTCGTTCGCTTCGGTTTGGTCTGTTAATATAAAAAGGGTAGCATTGGGATTTCGCTCAAATTTAAAGTTAGATCGGCCTAAATAAGCCTTAAATCTTTTGAAAATAGCGGCGTGCTGTGCATCGACCAAGATGAGTTGGTTTTGTGTAGCCCCGAGCAAACCCTGGGCAACGGCAACAAAATTGTCGGTGGCAGTAATCTTTTTTATTTCGGGTTTGGGGCCCTGGCTGCTGTTCCAGGTTACTTGTTCGGTAGCTATACTCACTATTAAATTTTCGGGACTAACGGCTGTCCCATTTAGCCTTACCGCTACGCTTATGGGCTCTATTTTTTGCATTGTAAAAGCCTGCTCAAAATTACTCGACCCCGGTAAGGGCTTTAAACCGGCTTTTTTAAATTCGGACTGAATAAAAGCACTGGCTCGGGCGTTGCCGGGGGTAAACGTTTGGCGCCCCATCATGTCGTCGGCGGCCAAGGTGCGCTCAATCCGGGCTACTTCTTTTTCTTTGATTTTTTTTAATTGCGCTATAGCCGGTAAAACAGATAATGCCAACAGGCAAAAAGAGATACTAAACCGTTGCATAAAATATATTTAAATAAAACTGCCCACAACCTTAATTAAAACTAAATTTCGGCACTTGGGTTTGGTTGGTTAATAAAGCGGGGTATTTTTTGTGCAAGTTACATAAGAAATATTATTTCTCTTTTGGTTTACTCCTGCTACCCTATTACTGCTTTTTTAAACCGCTAATTAAAGTAAACGCTTACAACTGCATACTAGCCAAACCAAACAGGCCGTTATGCAAAAAATTAAGTTTATTTTCTTTAACTTTTACTAGTCCAAGTTCCGTACAATCCACCCGGAAAACCCTTAGCATTTATGAAAAAAATATTTTTGTTTGCCTTTTTAATCTTTTTTGCCTTACTCCAGGGCCAGGCCCAAACCAAGGCATTAACGTGCCACACCGATACGTACGCTGCCCCGGTTGCTTTTGCCATGTTGGCCCGGGATAGTAAATTTGTGAGCGGCCACGCAGCGCCCTTACCCTACGTACACGTAAGTGCGGTAGGTAAAAACATAACTTTTTCTACGCCCGATGGCCGCACCGGCCGGGGTTACGAACTGAAAACCGCTAAGAAATCAGATAAATATTTATTTGTTTTTCAGGAGTGGTGGGGTTTAAACGACCATATCAAAAAAGAAGCCGAGAGTTATTTTAATGATTTAGGCGAAGTAAACGTAATTGCCCTGGATTTGTACGATGGCAAAGTAGCTACTACCGCCCAAGAAGCCATGCAGTTGGTGCAAGCAGTTAAACCCGAACGGGCCGAAGCCATTATTAAAGGCGCGCAGGCGTATGCCGGTAAAAAAGCCCAAATTGCCAGTATTGGCTGGTGTTTTGGGGGCAGTTGGTCTTTGCAATCAGCGCTAATTACCGGCAAACAAAACGTGGGCAGCGTAATATTTTATGGCATGCCCGAGAAAAATGTAGACCGTTTAAAAACCTTGAATGCCGACGTACTGGGTTTCTTTGCCGGCAAAGACAAAAACATTACGCCGGAAGTGGTAAAAGAATTTGAAGCCAACATGAAAGCCGCCGGTAAAAAAGTGACCACCAAAATTTACGATGCCGACCACGCTTTTGCCAATCCCAGCAACCCGCAGTACCACCAACAATACGCTGCCGAAACCCACCGTTTAGCCGCCAAATATTTGCGCGACCGGTTTGGTTTAAAAGACCAGTTTATTTTAAAGGCTAAGTAAACCGCATTATCTAAAATAAAAAAGCGGTTATTCGGGAAAGGAAAACTTTTACCCGAATAACCGCTTTTATTGTTAAATATAGAGTTAACTACGCTAGTTGCTCGCGTAATTCGTAAGTAGCGCGTAATTTCCGGATCATGCGTTCCGATTCGGCAAAGTTTAAAGTTTGCACCCCGTCGGAGGCGGCTTCTTCGGGCTTTTGGTGGGTGTCGTAAATATTACCGTCGTCACCGGCCATTACCGTTGCCAATGCCATGGGCTCAATATATTTCCGGATGCCAATGCCGTGCGACGGATCTACAATTACC
>NZ_JBMQUD010000071.1:0-4847 GCF_057359045.1 Adhaeribacter sp. | reverse complement strand
TCTTGGGTATAATAAATATAAGGCGTAGAACCCAGCCACATGTCGTAATTCAGATTTTCCGGCAAGGGCATTTCGGTGGTATCACCGCCGGCGGGGTCCGAAGGCAAACCCACGTGAACGGTTTTCAATTTACCAATGCGGCCATTCCGGACCAACTCGCAGGCTTTTTTAAATTGCGGCCAGGGGCTTACCGACCGCTGTTGGCTACCCAACTGAAATGTAACGCCCGATTTGCGCACGGCATCGCTCATTTGCCGGCCTTCTTCAATGGTGAGTGAGGTCGGTTTTTGCAGATAAATGTGTTTACCGGCCAGCGCCGCTTCTATGGCCGGTTGGGCGTGCCAATGGTCGGGGGTACTAATGATAACCGCATCTATCTCTTTATTGGCTAGCAGTTGGTGGTAATCGTCGTAGGTTTTTACCTCCAGGTAGCCGGTTTTATTCATCTTTTTATCGTACCAGCCTTCAATAAGCGCTTTGCCGCTTTTTAAACGATTCTGATCCACATCGGCCACGGCCATTATGCGGGCAACATCATACTTAAAGGTTTCGGCCAGGTCGTGGCCCCGCGCAATGCGCCCGCAGCCAATTTGCCCAATATTTATTTTATTGCTGGGCGCATTTTTTCCGAATACCGAGGCCGGTACAATGGTCGGGAAGCCGGTGATGGCGGCGGTGGTAATTACGCCTTTGGCGGTGGCTTTTACAAAGTCGCGCCGGCTATAAGTACGGGTGGTTAAATCTTTCATAACTAATATTTTGTGGTGGATATACTGGATAGATTATTTAATACCGTACGGGCGTATCGCGCGCGTCGGCGTAAGCTTTCGTGTAATCTAGTTTCTGGGCCTGACCGGCTATAAACCGGATTCCCTGGAAAATATGTTTTACAAAAATCGGTTCCTGGTAATATTCTTTGTTATGGCCCAAAGTGGTTACCCAAATATTGCCGCCATCGAACTGCTGGTGCCAAACCGCGGGATAAAATTGCCGGAATGGGGCTGAAAACTGAGCTACTTTATCGGCTTCTTGGGGATCTATAGAACTAAGGTCGTGGGCCATGATAACTTTAATGCCTGGGTATAGCTCTTTCGCAAAATAACATTCGTCGCCAAATTGTCTTTCCCAAATGCGGGGCAACCCTTGCGCCGTAGGATGTGCCGGGTCAATAATATTTACTCTGAACTTTTGATTTTTGGCGTGCCACACAAAAGTACCGCCCAGCATTTGTTTAAACCAGGTCCAGTTTCGTTCGGTGCCGGTAACCGAATGAATGCCTACAAACCCGCCGCCGGCTTGTATATACCGCCGGAAAGCCAGGCGTTGCTGGTCGGTATCAAAAACATCGTTGTTGGTACTGGTAAATATGAGCAAGGTATATTGGTTCAGGGTTTCCGGCGAAAATACTTCCGGCTTATCCGATACCTCTACTTTAAACCCGTGCGCCTGCCCTAGCTGCTGAATACAAGTAACTGCGGCCGGAATATTATCGTGCACGTAGCCTTTACCGTTTTTGGTGTAAACCAGTACCTTTACTTTTTTCCAGTTTATTTTTTCTTTTATGGCTGCTTTAACGGGAACCAGGCAAATAATTAATAACCAAATAAATATTAATTTTATAAAAGAGCGGTTCGGCAGCGTAGTTGTCATCAAATATTTAAATATTAGGTAGTAATTAAACAGTTAAAGCAAGTACTTGTAAATAGCAACAGCAGCAGCTAAAACACGCCGCCCCAACATTCAGCCATTTGGCCTCTTTCCGCTTAAGTAATTAATTTTCAGCTTCTCCATAATACAAAAAATATTTATAACACGAATAATCCGGGTAATTTTTTTTGCTGCTGCGCGGCTGATCTGATTTAATTTCTGTAATAGAAATGAATATTTTGCTAGTAAACCTTATGAGATACAGAAAACAAGAAATTACTTTACCCTTACTCCATGATATGGTGGAGGAGTTAAAGTAATTATATACTGGTAAGTTTTTGCTTACTTATCTGTCGGTATAATTATCCCGGTGGGCGCTTTACCTTTTAAGGTGGCCCGGAGTTGTTTTTCTATTTGGGCGTATTTTTGCCGAGCTTCAGTTAGCGACATACCGGGCTTCATGCCGGGGCGTTTGTGACCCGTAGAACTTAACCAGGCATCTTTCATAAAGCTTTGGCGTTGCTTTACCAGGTTATAAATGACTGCGTGGTGTGGGTTTACCTGTAAAGTGGTAAAAACATCGGGTGCGTCTGCTATTGGCTCGCCTAAATACTGCAGCATTGCTTTGGCCATGAGCCAATGACCCAAATCGCCGGGGTGTACCCCATCATTTGCCAGCTTAAAAGCAGGGTTAGCGGCTTTCTGGGCGTTTAAATATTCGGTCATAGGCGTATGCACATCGGCTACCTCCCATTTTAACGAATCTTTTTGGCTGAGCAACCAGGCAGCATATTTATCTAAAACCAGATTATAGCCTTTGGTGCCTAGTTCTTTATCGTCGTGCACCGGAGGCGTAACATGAATAATTCTTTTAGCGCCCGCATTTTCTAGTTGCGCGTGTAACCACAGCATACCCGACCGGAAAGCTTTAAAACGGGCTTCATCGAAGGGCAGGTAAATGCCGTCGTTCATGCCGTAGTTGGCAAATACTACATCGGGTTTAACCTGCTCTAGTACGCGGGCTAAACGTTCGTGTAAGTCGGGGCGCGGAAATTTGCCGTCGGCATGGTTGGGTTCACTCAATCCCGAAACCGTTTCGCTGGGCAAGCCCACATTTATAAACTCGTAGCGCTGGTCCGGATAATGGGTAACAAAATACGCTTCCAGGTCGGTTATATACTGGCCGGCATACGTAATGCTGTTGCCCAGAAATAAAATCCGCTTCGTGCCTTTGGGAAAAGGTGTTTTGGCTTGGGCTGCTGTAATAATGGCACTATGTAACAATACCAGGCAAAGCAAACAGCTTAGGTAATATTTAGAAACACGCACCAAAAACATAACACGATTCATAGGCAGGATTTAAGCGGAACGGGTTAAGATAAATATTCTAGTGAATATTTGTAAAGCCTAAGTAGTAAATAATAAATTTTAATCTATACTGAACTTGTTTAGTGTTTTACTAAAGGGACTAACCGCTGCCATTGGTGGTGTTATCACCGCCAATCCTTTAGCTTTTGCCCGACTACTTGCCGGTGAAAACACACGGCCAGGGCAAACTGTTCATGCTTTTTACAAATACTAAACAGCTTCTATAATTATATAACTACAATTCAATAACTGTTTAAATTTGAAATAATTTCATTATTGATTTTATTGTATCAATTTCTTTAAAAGATTGATAGTAAAATATTATATAATTCTGCTGTTATAATCAGCTAGATTATCCCGGAATAAATACCTCCTTAAATTTTAATTTTCAGGCTTATTTTAAAATAAATATGATTCTTATCTACTTTTCTGCCTTACTTCTTTCTTTTAGCAGATTCAGAGATGCGGCGAGTACTTCATCGGAAGAAGCAGAACGTGCGGTAGTAATTTTCGGTTTAATATGTCTGTATATATTAATCTATACGCTTTACTTATACTATAAACAGTGGAAGCAAAACCGATTGAAATAGTAAAAATTTGTCTACCCCGCTTTTAAAGCATGTTTAAACTTTAAATCTTGAATAAATTATTATATTAAGCCATACTGGTTAAAAGTGATATGCAAATGCCATACCCTTAATCATCGTCCTTCCGGAGGAATCTAATCGGTTACTTGCCCATTAGATTCCTCCGAAAGGACGGGATTGGATGATTTAAACAAAATTTAAACATGCTCTTCATTAAATATTTAAAACAAAATCTTTGCAGCGTATGATATTTAATTAAAATTGTACCAGTTTACAAATAACTCCCCCTACCACCACATGAATTTATTCCTACTTCTCATAACTCTTCTAGTCGCCAATGTTTCTAACTTCATCTACCCACCTAAACCCAAACAGATTCGGTTGTTCGATGGCAAAACTTTCCGGGGTTGGGATGGCGATACCCTGCATACCTGGCGCATCCAGGACGGCGCTTTGGTGGGCGGTTCGCTTACCGATAAAGTACCCCACAACGAATTTTTAAGTACCTCCAAAAGCTATACTAATTACAACCTGAAATTAAAATTTAAACTTACCGGAACCGAAGGATTTATAAACGGTGGCGTACAATTTCATAGCCAGCGAATTGCCAACCCCGCTTACGAAATGGTTGGCTACCAGGCAGATATTGGCAAAGGCTACTGGGGGTGTTTGTACGACGAATCGCGGCGAAATAAATTACTGGCTACCGCCGACACAACTAAAATAAAAAGTTTGCTCCGGCCCAACGATTGGAATGATTACGAAGTACGCAGCCAGGGCGGGCGTATACAAATTCTGTTGAACAGCGTGCAAACCGTTGATTATACCGAAACCGATGAATCCATTCCACAAGCCGGCTTAATTGCCTTACAAATTCACGGCGGCGGCAAAGCCGAAGTTTATTATAAAGACATTACCCTGGAATTGCTGCCGACTAATCGCAAAAAGAAGTAAATATTTGTTCTACGGGAAATGGTATCGGTTTAACTTGTCTTTTTCTCAAAATTGATTTTGATTTATTAATCTAAAAAGATAATTTATATCTGCTTTTTCGCTTGCCTTACGGGTAAGCTATATTTCAGTACTTATTTAAACCCCCAAAAAGATTATAATGTCGTTTCCCCTACCCCGTTTATTAATATTATACTTACTAATATTTGGCTTAAACCACGCGCTATTTAGCGCACCTACCGTTGGTAAACCAATTAAAGTTAAAACGGTTGCCCCATACGACCGCGAATATAC
>NZ_JBMQUD010000070.1:0-29489 GCF_057359045.1 Adhaeribacter sp. | reverse complement strand
TTTACGGGCGAGTTACCGGCGGGCATCCGGATTATGAACCCGTTTCGCGAAGACCCGGCTATTCTGCCCATTTCATCAGCTTTTTACCAGAAATATTACCAAGATAACCAACCACGACACCTGATTCTGGGAATTAACCCAGGTCGGTTTGGTGGTGGCGTTACCGGCGTGCCTTTCACCGACTCCAAGCGCCTGAAAAACGAATGTGGTTTGCCGTATACCGGTAAAGAAACCCACGAACCTTCGTCGGTATTTGTGTACGATGTGATTAAGGCTTTTGGCGGTCCCGAAGCATTTTACCAACATTTTTACATTAATTCTATTTGCCCTTTGGGTTTTACGGCCACCGGTAAAAACGGCAACGAAGTAAACTTCAATTACTACGACAGCAAAGAATTAACGGTGGCTGTGCAGGATTTTATCGTTCAGAGCATCTGGGAACAAATTGCTTTGGGCATACACACCAATATTTGTTTTATTTTTGGCACCGGTAAAAACGAAAAGTTTATGCGCCAGCTGAATGCCCAACATAAGTTTTTCGGCGAAATAATCTCCCTGGAGCACCCGCGGTTTGTGATGCAATACAAAGCCAAATCAAAACAATTTTACATCGATAAATATTTAGCGGCTTTTAACCGGGCTATTGCAACCAAAGAAGATTAACAGCCTTTATATTAATTTAATCTTACGCCATTTAATCCGGACTAAAACCCAGGTTTGCCGCGCAGAATAAATTGTGCCTAAAGTTGCTTTTAAGCCCCGGAACAATTAGCTTTAAAAGACATACATTAGCCTGTTAAAAGGATAATTATTACTTTACCAAGGTAAAAGCCTGATGCCCCACCAACCTTTGCAATCTGCAGCCTCATCCGCCTTATCCTTGCCGGATAACGATAGTGAATTGTGGTCGCAATTTAAAGGCGGCAGCCAGGCGGCATTGGCCACCATTTACCAGCAGCACATTCAGGCCCTGTATAATTATGGCTTAAAAATTTGTCCTGTTTCGGTTTTGGTAGAAGATAGCATCCAAGAATTATTTATTTACATCTGGCATACCCGCCAAAATCTGGGGCAAACAACTAACATAAAATATTACCTCTTTAAAGCATTACGCCGCAAGTTGGTAACCAGCCAGGAAGCGGCCACCCGTACCAATCAGAACGAAACAGATTTTGCCGCCGACCAACCCGCCGCCGACCTTTCGCCGGAAATGCAACTGGTGCTTACCGAAACAGACAAAGACCAATACGCGCAAATGCAAAAAGCGCTTAGTACCTTAACCAAAAGGCAGCGCGAAGCCATTTATTTGCGGTTCTACGATAACTTAAGTTTTCAGGAAATTGCCGATATTATGGGCATGACGGTAAAATCGACGTACACCCTTATTTACCGGGCGCTGGATGTTTTGCGCGATTACCTGCAAGTGCTGGTTTTATCGTGTTACCTGTTACTTACTTTCTAACACCTGCCCTATACCAGGCTTTCCTGGTAGCAATTCGCTTCCTGGCCAGCAATATTCATCTAAAATTCTAAACCATATATTGGGGCACTAACCAAGAGGTAATCTATCGCTGGTATTCTAAAGGTAATATTTGAAAATAACTTCCGGGAACGTCTAACCTGAAAATTAGGTGCGATAATGGTGTGTCTCCTAAGAAAAGATATTAGAGGATATTCAATAAATAGCGATAGAAATTGAATATTTTGTTGATGATATAAATTCTTGTTGCATTAAAAACAAATATTAAAAACAGTTCAAATATTTTGAGGTAAAATATCTGATAAGGCTCTTTTGTTAATAGATGCAGATCTAAAAAGAGGCCTATGGATTATACGGGTTACACGGCGCAAGATTTCTTACTCAACGATGATTTTAAGCAATGGGTATTTAAACCTACTGCTCAAACAAATATTTTTTGGCAAAACTGGTTACGCAACCACCCGCAACAAGCCGGTGAAATAGAAAAAGCCCGGCAAATACTCCTGGCCCTGGATTTTAAACCCGTGGTGCTGCCGGCAAATAAAGTCGATAGCATCTGGCAAAACATACAGGCGCAAACGCAGGAAGCCCCGGTGGTGCCTTTGGTGCCCAAGGCGGAGCCAGTTACCACTACCTGGTTTACCTGGTACCGGGTAGCGGCAATATTCATCGGTATTTTATTGGCGGGTTTGGGGATGTGGCAAATACAACGTACCCATGCACCGGAGGTAGTCGTCTCTACTGGTTATGGCGAAGTGCGGAAAATAACTTTGCCAGATAAGTCGGTAGTGGTACTCAATGGTAATTCTACCTTGGGCTATGCGCGTAGCTGGAGCGGTTCGGGCACGCGGGTTGTTACCTTAAACGGCGAGGCCCATTTTGCGGTAACCCACAATCACCAGCCGTTCCGGGTACAATTAGCCGAAAAAATACAGGTTGAAGTTCTGGGCACCCAGTTTACCGTTACCGGGCGGCCGCAGAAAAAGCAGGTAGTATTAACCGAAGGTAAAGTAAAGGTGGCCGTTACCGAACCGGGGTTTGCGGGATTAAGTACCGTTATCAAAACCGCTACTACCCTAAAACCCGGCGATTTGGTGCTTATTGGGACCGGTCAGCGCCTGCAGAAAACAAAAGTAGCCAATCCTTATTTGTACGGCGCTTTTGCGCAACACCGGGTAGTATTTAAAAACACGCCGCTCTTAGAGGTTGCCCGGGTCCTGCAAGATACCTACGGTTACAAAGTAACTTTTCAGGAACCCCACCTGGCCACCAAACGCTTCACCGGTTCCAGCGAAGTTAACCGGATTGATATGCTCTTAACCGCTATTGAAAAATCATTTAACCTAACCATTAGTAAGAAAGGAAAGAATCTGACTATTGCTCCCAATTAATATTTTCCGCTCCATAACTCACCAAGGGTTATTTAACGGGATTTACCAACTGCCATTTATAAATATTATTCACCACAAAAATTAAAATCATGTACAAACCACTACCCAAACTAACGCTATTGGTGCTGGTATTTTGGGGCGCTGTTTACCTGATGCCCGTGCGGGCGCAGATAATTACAGCCCTAAACCGGAATATTCCCCAGCAAAAGAACCCGCGCAAGGAAAGCAACCAGAAAGCCATAACGGCCATTCTCACGGAATTTGAAACCAAATACGGCCTTACCTTTAACTACGACAACGACTTGCTGGCACCGCTGCTGGCCGATCCTCAATCGGCCCTAAAGCCCAATACCAGCCTCGACGAAACCCTGCGGCAGTTATTGGCACCACACCGGCTCACCTTCGAAAAAATTTCAGCTAAGTTTTACATTATTGTACCGGTAAAGCCCGTGGTGCCGGTTGAGAAAGCTTTTGTGCCGCCGGTTTATGTTGCGCCTAAGTTGGTCGTAGATAAAGTAATATCGGGTAAAGTACTATCTAAAACCGGCGAAGGTTTACCGGGGGTTACCGTTCTTTTAAAAGGTACTACGGTTGGTGCTACTACCAATGCCGACGGCGAATATTCTTTAACGGTGCCGGATGCCGGCGGTACGTTAATATTCTCTTTTATTGGTTTCATGGCGAAGGAAGTAGCCGTGCCGACAGCAGGCGGTACTTTAAACGTTACGTTAGAAGAAGATGCCAAAGCTTTAGAAGAAGTGGTGGTAGTAGGCTACGGCACCCAGCAAAAGAAAGACATAACCGGGGCGGTATCATCTATTAGCGCCCAGGATGTAGGCGAGCGGCGGGCCATGCAGGTTTCGGAAGCGTTGCAGGGAAGTATTCCGGGCGTAACTGTTACCCGCAATTCCGGGGCACCGGGCGCTACCTCCACCATCCGGTTAAGAGGCATTACCACCATCGGCGAAAACAACCCATTGATTATTATTGATGGTGTGCCCAACGATAATATCAACAATGTTAACCCCAACGATATTGAAAGTATTACGGTGTTAAAGGATGCGGCTTCGGCGGCTATTTATGGTTCAAGGGCGGCAGCCGGGGTTATTCTGGTTACCACCAAACGCGCCAAAGCCGGGCAATCCAGTGTAGAATACAATTACGAATACGGGGTACAAACCCCCACCCAATTGCCCGAATATGTAGACGTGGTGCGGTACATGCAGCTCTTTAACGAGTACCAGACCAACGATGGCGGGGCAGCTTTGTATGCGCAGCAGCATATTGATAGCTACCTGGAAAACAACCGCCAGGACCCTGATAAATTTCCGAATACCGACTGGAAAAGATTGGTACTAAAAAATTATGCCCCCCGGCAAATGCACGATTTGTCTTTTACCATTGGTACCGATAAAATCAGGACCAAAGCATCTTTAAGTTATTCTAAGGTAGATGGATTGTATGATAACCGGGCCTACGACCGCTATACTGTCCGGCTTAACAACGACATGACCATCAATAAAAGCCTGAATGCCAATTTCGATTTATTTTACAAACGCACCCATAACGAAGATATTTCCGGCGAAAACCCGATTTACGCGTCGCGGATATTGCCCGGCTTTTACGACGATAAGTACAGCGATGGCCGCTGGGCACCCGGCAAAGACGGCCGGAACCCTTTAGCCCAAATTTACGACGGTGGGTTTAACGAAGCGTATTATAACCAATTAGGTGGCCGATTGGCCTTTAATTTTAAACCGGTTAATGATCTTTCGCTTACGGCCATTATTTCGCCTACCCTCAACTTCGATAAAACCAAAGTATTTTCAAAGGTTATTAGGTTTTCCGATGTAGCCGATCCGGGTAAAATTTTAAACGTTAACCAAGCCAATACAACCTTAAGCGAAGGCCGGCCGGATTCCCGTTTTATGAACGGACAACTTTTAGCCAATTATTCTAAAAATATTGGCGAGATTCACCAGTTAGATGCTTTGCTGGGTTACGAAGAAAATTATTATTACAACGAGGGGCTATCGGCTTCGCGCGGCTCATTTACCATTACCAATTTCCCTTACCTGGATTTAGGTAACCAGGAGTTGCGGAATAATGCCGGTGATGCTTCTGAATCGGCGTTACGTTCGGTTTTTAGCCGCTTAAAATACAGCTTCCGCGATAAATATTACATCCAGGGCAATGTGCGCTACGATGGTTCTTCTAGGTTTCACCAGGATCGTCGCTGGGCCTTGTTCCCGTCTTTCTCGGCCGGTTGGACCATTTCCGAAGAAAATTTCCTCAAAAATTTCCGCCCTTTATCTTTCCTGAAAGTGCGGGGCTCGTGGGGCGTAGTAGGCAACGAACGCATTGGCAATTATCCGTACCAGTCGTCTATTCAGTTTAACAATGCCTTGTTTTACCGGGGAGGCCTAATCTCTGCCGAAACCGCTGGGGCGCAGGTAAAATATGCCGTAGAAAATATTACCTGGGAAACGACCGAATCGGTTGATTTTGGGATTGATGCCGGGTTTTTAGATAACCGTTTGCAACTGACCGCCGATGTGTACGATAAAAAAACCCGCGATATTTTACTGGCTTTGGATATACCGCGCTATTTGGGTTACGATAATCCCAACCAGAATGCCGGTATGGTTAGTGCTCGGGGGGGGGAACTGGCCGCCGGGTGGCGCGATAAAATTGGCGAACTGGGTTACTCAGTAAACTTTAACTTATCGGACGCTAAAACCAAAATTGTAGACCTTAAAGGAACCCAAATGCGCGGTGACCAGGCTCAATTAGAAGGTGGTGAGTTTAACGAGTGGTTTGGTTATAAGTCGGCGGGTTTATTCCAGACCGCCGAAGAAGTAAAAGATGCTCCTGTATTAAATAACAACACCAAGCCCGGCGATATCCGGTACGTAGATTTAAACAACGATGGTAAAATTACCCCCGAAGGCGATAAAATTTTATTGGGCGGATCTTTACCCCGTTACATCTACGGTGGCAATATTCGGGTAGATTACAAAGGCCTGGATTTTACTTTGGTAGTGCAAGGAGTAGGCAAAGTAAAAAGCCGCCTGGGTAATACCGCCATTCAGCCTTTCCTGGAGAATTTTGGTAACGTACCTGCCGAACTAGACGGTAATTTCTGGAGCCTGGGCAATACGCCTGAGCAGAATTTAGGCGCCAAGTATCCGCGGTTGTCCCGCGCCTCCGAAGGCAATAATTACCAGATGTCGGATTACTGGCTCATCAATGGCGCTTACCTCCGCATTAAAAACCTGACTCTGGGTTATAACTTGCCCGCTGTATTTACCAACCGCATCCGGTTACAAGGTCTGCGGGTATACGTAGCGGCCAATGATTTAAAGTCGTTCAGTAAATTCCCCAAAGGCTGGGACCCTGAAGTAGATGCCTCTACTTACCCCATTGTAACTACCCTGATGGGCGGTGTATCTGTTAAATTTTAAAGCGATAATTTTATGAAATCTATAAAATATTTAACTGCTTTTTTACTGGCCGGGCTGGTAAGCTGCAGTGATTTGGATTTAAATCCATTATCCGAAAGTTCTACGGGTACTTTTTATTCTAACCAAACCGAGTTAGAATTAGCCGTAAACGATTTGTATCGTTCGGGCTTTTTTGGCAACGACGACGAACTATACACCGATAATTTCTGGCACCGGGGACAGGTTGGTAACGCCGTTACTTATGGTACCCTTAATGCCGATGATGGCGCGGTGCTAACTTTCTGGAACAACTCCTATAAGCAAATTGCGCGGGTAAATAGTTTTCTGGCAAATAAAGACCGGGCTAAAAATAATACCCCGGCCAATATTATGACCCGCCTGGAAGCCGAAGCCCGTTTTGTAAGGGCCTACCAGTATAGCCGTTTAATAACGCATTTTGGCGATGTACCCTTTTTAAAAGACCAGGTTAGCTTAGCAGATTCGTATAAACTTACCCGGACCAGCAAAGACGAAATTCTGCAGTTTGTTTTTAGCGAATTAGATTGGGCGGCTAATAATTTGCCCAGCACGTATGGTGCCGGCGAACTGCGGCGCTTTACCAAAGGGGCGGCCCTGGCCGTAAAAGCCCGTACTGCTTTGTATATGGGCAAATGGGCCGAAGCCCGCGATGCCGCCAAAGCCGTAATGGATTTAGCGGCCGGTGGCGTATACGCCTTGCACCCCAGCTACCGCGAATTGTTTTTAACGGCCGGCGAAAACAGCAAAGAAATTATTATTAGTGTTCCTAAGTCGCAGGCGCAAGGGGTTTTTACCCAAGGTACCATTGTGCGGGATCATTTATCCAGAAATGCCGGCGGTTTTGGGGCTGCTTTGCCTACCTGGGAACTCATGGATTCTTACGAAGCTATTGATGGATTGCCCATCGACGAATCGCCGTTGTACAACCCGCGCCGGCCATTTGAGCAACGCGACCCCAGGTTAAAAGAAACCATTGTAGAAATAGGTAGTAACTGGCTGGGCTACCGCTATCAACCGCACCCCGATACTTTACAGGTAAAAGATTATAAATCGGGTAGGTTGGTTACGAATAACGATTCCAGGAGCCGGGCGCCTTTTGCCAGCTACAATGGTTTGTTATGGAAAAAAGGAGTAGACCAAACTTGGGTAGATAGGTTAGTAGAAGACAACGACGAAATAATTTTACGTTACGCCGAAATGCTGCTCACGTTTGCCGAAGCCAAAGTAGAGTTAGGCGAAACAGATGCGGCCGTCCTAAATGCTATAAATCAGGTAAGGGCCCGGGCCTACGGCGTAAATGTAAGCCAAACGGCCAACTACCCCGCCGTTACCACCACCGATAAAAATCAATTAAGAACCATTATTAAAAGGGAGCGGCGCGTAGAATTTGCCAAAGAAGGTTTGCGTTACATGGATTTAATCCGGTGGGGCATCGCCGAAAAAGCTTTAACCAAGCCTGTAGTAGGTTTACCCGACCCCAACAACCAGAACCGCGCCAAATGGCCGTTCCCCGGCGTACCGGCCATCGACGAAGATGGTATTCCGGATTATTCTGCGTTTCAGGCCGATGTAAAAGTTTTGGCCATTCGCAACTTCGATAAAACAAAGCAATATTTATGGCCTATTCCGGCCACCGAACGGCGGGTAAATGCCAGTCTTACGCAAAACGCCGGGTACTAAAATATTACCGTCGGCAACATAAGCGGCGCTATAAGGCGCCAGAAGTAAATTATTTCATTCCGGCAGCTTTAGCACCAAAGCAGGGCTGCCGGATGGGGCTATCGTGAGCCAACTATTTGTTTTAATTTTTCAAACCAATATTAACGCATGCAATTAAAGAAGCTTTCCTGTATTCTGGCCTTGGTATTTGCCGGAATTTCGCCCCCGGTTTTGGGGCAGCAAAAAAGGCCCGTATTCAGTGGCATCTATCCGCACCTGGCTTATTACAACAACGAAGGCGAGTGTGGTACCGGAGCCGTAGTGCCCTGGGCCGACCGGTTATATGTTATTACCTATGGGCCACATTTGCCTTTTGGTTCTTCGGATAAGTTGTACGAAATAACCGCCGACTTGCAGCAAACTGTCCGGCAGGAGAGTATTGGCGGCACCCCGGCCAACCGGATGATTCACAAAGAAAGTAACCAGTTATTTATCGGGCCTTACGCCATTGATGCCAACCGCCAGGTTAGGGTAATTCCTTACAAAGGCGAAGGAGCCGCCCCCGGCCGCATTACGGCTACGGCTAGGCACTTAACCAACCCCAAAGAAATGGTTTATAACGCCACCATGGAAGAAGGTTTTTATGAAATAGACGTAAATACGTTAAAGGCCAAAACCTTATATGTTGATGGTAATACCGTCCGGAAAGAAACCGATGCCGGGCAGTTTAGTCCTTTATTGCCGGGTGCGCACGGCAAAGGTTCGTACTCGGGGCAAGGTGTACTGGTTTATTCTAATAACGGCGAAGATACCCCCGAGGCACTTAAAAAATTTGATATTAAAGCGGGTTCCTTGGCCGAGTGGAACGGGAAAGACTGGAAAATAGTACGGCGCAACCAGTTTGTAGAAGTAACCGGACCCGGTGGTATTTACGGCAACGCTAATCCGCAAACCGATCCCATTTGGGCTACCGGTTGGGATCATAAATCGGTGTTGCTGGGCGTGCGCGACAATGGCGGCTGGTCTTTTTACCGCTTACCCAAAGCCAGCCACAGCTACGATGGTGCCCACGGCTGGAACACCGAGTGGCCCCGCATCCGCGATATAGGTACTGCCGGCAAACCCGATTATTTAATGACCATGCACGGCATGTTCTGGAAATTTCCTGGCACGTTTACCTCTAAAAATGCGGCGGGTATTCGGCCCCGGTCAGCTTATTTAAAAGTTATCGGCGATTTTACCCGCTGGCAGGATGGTTTGGTTTTTGGCTGTGACGACTCGGCGCAGAAAGAGTTTTTGAATAAACGCAAAGCCAAAGGCAACATCGAAGGGCCGGGCCAATCTAATTCTAATCTTTGGTTTACTTCCGAGGAACTGCCCGATCAATTAGGCCCCAATACGGCCGAAGGAGCCGTTTGGCTTTCGGAGCCGATAGAAGCAAATAAACCTTCCGAAGCTTTTTTATTTTCGGGCTGGAAAAACCGGATGGCCTGGTTATTAAACGAAGGCACCACCACCGCCACCTTTAAATTAGAAGTAGACCCGGACGGAAAAGGAAAATGGCAAACCCTTAAAACCGTAAAAGCCGAACCCGGCCAAGCCATTGCTTTACCTTTTACTGCCAACGAAAAAGGCGAATGGATTCGGGTATCGAGCGATAAAGCCACCAAAGCTACCGCGCATTTTTCTTACACCGACGAAAGTAAATTCAATACCCCCGCCAATGCTTTATTCCAGGGCCTGACTAGCGTAGCAAATAATAATTACAGCGGCGGCTTAATGGTTGGTTTAGGCGAAAACCGGCGGGCTTTGGGCTTACTGGCCGGCAATATTGCAAATGGTAAATTTACCGAGAGCGGATATTACGAACTGGACGGCGACATGAACCTGGTAAAAAAAGAAGATGCCAAAACGGCCCAGTTTATCCGCGATAAATTTGCTATTCCCAGTAAAGTTTTAACCATAGAGGAATCTTCGGTTTTGGTAATAGATGACCAGGGCCGCCGGTGGCGTTTGCCTTTGGGTAACCGCCAGTTTACCAACCTGACAAATAATAACCTGCTCCGGATTTGCCGCGAAGTAGCCACCGAACGCGATTTGTTAAATGCCCACGGTACATTCTATGAGTTGCCAGCCGAAAATGCCGATGGTTTTGCCAAAATCAGACCGGTTTCTTCGCATAACTTAGCCATCCACGATTATGCTTCGTACCGCGGTTTATTAGTCATGACCGGCATTGAGGCTAATGCCAAAACCAATGCCGAACATATTATTCGTTCTGCCGATGGCAAAGCCAATATTTGGGCCGGTACCATTGATGATTTATGGAAATTAGGCAAACCCAAAGGTGAAGGCGGCCCCTGGAAAAATTCAGCGGTTAAAAAAGGAATTGCCTCTGACCCATACCTGATTGGCTTTTACGACAAACGCAAACTAACCTTATCGCACAACGCGAAACAGCCCATAGTCTTTAAAGTAGAAGTAGAACCCATTGGCCACGGCCCCTGGATGACTTACAAAGAAATTACTGTACCGGCCGGCAAAACCATCGACTATACTTTCCCGGATTCTTTCCAAGCCCGCTGGATTCGGTTTACGGCCGATAAAGATTGTAAAGCCACGTCGTGGTTGAAATATGAATAATTTTAAGCGGATATCTATTTAAGGTTTTCTCTTAAATATTGGAAGTAAGCCTCTGAGTGAAGTTTAAAATAAACTTTACTCTTTTGTGAAATATTTTAAAATGTAATTTAAAATATTAACCCAGTTGTAAAAACTACAGCTGGGTTAATATTTTTTTATATATTAGAGCGGTATTCTAATCCGCTAATAACGAACGCTACACTTTTTTGCGTTGGTCTTACGGTTACCAAAAGTACTTACTACCCGCAAAAGGGAGATTTATGCCCTTTTACTCCCCTTCACAATAGCAAAATTATTGTGTGTTATTATTCTAAACTGACTGTAACTTCCACCTGCAATTATTTAGACTTAATGCTAAAGAAGCAAACTGCAGCCAAGTTATACAAAACAAATAAAACGGGTTAACTACCAAACCTGTTTACTCCGCACGAACACCTATTATCCACCACTAAAATTAAAAACATGTCTAAACTACTACAAAAATCCCTCTGCAAGCGGCCGATGTATAAAAGTCAGTTTATCCGCTGTCAACTAAATACTATTAAGTTAATATTATTATATCCTTAATACTTTATTAATCTAATATTAAAGTATTGTAAAATCTGCTTCCACCCGATTTTACTGTAAACTTGTGCTCTACTTTTGCCCCATCTAAAGGGTTACTGTAAGTTTCTGAGCAAAATATTACCGGCCCACCCATTATCTGAAGAAGGTAAATCCAAATCTTCCGGAAAGGGAAAAGATTGTGCTGCAGCAGTTATTCTTTTAGTCAAACATGCTGTGTCATAACCTTTTCTGGATTCATTTTATGAAGTTTCAACCTAAAACCAATTGTGCTAACTAAAATGTAAGTTATGAGAAGAATTACCCCAACTCTTTATCAATTTAAACCAGCTTTGCTCGTCATGCTGGCCATGTGCTACGGCGTAGCCGTGTTTGCACAGCAAACCCAAACCATTAGCGGTAAAGTTACCGGTAATGCCGGAGAAAGCCTGCCGGGTGTAACTATTTTAATTAAAGGTACAAACGTAGGAACTGCTACAGATGCTAACGGGAGTTATGCCTTGCCAGTATCGGATGGTTCCAGCACGCTGGTAGTGTCTTTTGTGGGTTTTCAAACGCAGGAAGTGCCCATTAACAACCGCTCTACCATTAATATTAGGTTAGAAACCGATGCCAAAGCCCTGGAAGAAGTAGTGGTAGTAGGCTACGGTACCCAGAAAAAAGTTAGCGTTACCGGCGCCATTTCGATGGTGAAAGGCGACGACCTGAAGCAAGCTCCCACTACCCACGTAACCAATACCTTAACGGGCCGGGTGGCCGGCGTAATGGCCGTCGACCGTTCCGGCGAACCCGGTGGCGGCGGTTCCCAAATATTTATCCGGGGGCAGGGTACCCTGGGCGATACCTCGCCGCTAATTGTCGTGGACGGTATTCCGAGCCTGTTGGGTGGTCTGGATAAAATTAACCCCAACGATATTGAAAGTGTTTCGGTGCTGAAAGATGCTTCGGCTTCTATTTACGGTTCCCGGGCGGCCAACGGGGTAATTCTGGTTAAAACCAAGAGAGGTAAAAGCGGTAAACCCACCCTCGATTACAGCTTTAACCAAGGCTTTGTAACGCCCACCCGGATGCCCGAAATGGCCGATGCCGGCTTATATGCCCAGCTGACGAACGAAATTCTGGAATACGCCGGCACCCGGCCCAAATATACCCCCGAAGACATTCAGAAATTTAAAGACGGCTCATCGCCCTGGACCCACCCCAATACCGACTGGATTAAGGCCGTTATAAAACCGGTTTCTCTGCAAAATATGCACAATTTATCGTTACGGGGCGGCGGTGATAAAATGCGTTATTTTGTATCTTTAGGTACCATTTACGAAGATGCCGTTTACCGCAATAGTGCTACCAACTACAAACAACAAAACCTGCGCCTTAATTTAGATGCTGATGTTACCCAAAATATTCGGTTAAATTTTGATGTACAAGCCCGGCACAGCAATAAAAATTATCCGCCGCTGGGGGCCAACGATATTTTCCGGTTTATTCAGCGGGGCCGGCCTACCGAAACCGCCGTTTGGCCCAATGGCTTACCCGGCCCCGATATTGAAAACGGCAACAACCCGGTGGTAACCTCTACCAATACCATTGGGTACAACCGCCACGACATAAACCTGATAAATGCCATTTTGGGGTACAATGTTAAACTACCCTGGGTAGAAGGCCTCTCTATTGATGGTAATCTGGCGGCCAGTAAAGAGCTTACACATAAGAAGAACTTTATTAAACCCTGGACCCTTTACTCCTTTGGTGGTTTCGACAGCCAGAACAATCCGGTGCTTAATTCGGCCGAACGCGGCGTGAGCGATCCGCGCCTAACGGAGTCGTTTGTGCACAGCCAGCAAATTACGTTTAACTCTAAAATTAATTATGCCCGTACCTTTGGTTCGCATAATGTAAGTGCTTTTGTAGCGTATGAGCAAAGCGAAGAAAAAGGCAACGATTTTACGGGTTCGCGTCGCTACTTTATTTCGCCGGCGGTAGATCAGTTATTTGCCGGCGGTCAGGACGAAAGAACCATTACGGGCTCGGGCTACGAAGAAGCCCGCAAAAATTATTTTGGCCGCGTTTCGTACCAGTTTAAAGATACCTATTTATTTGATTTTAACTGGCGTTACGATGGTTCGCAGAACTTTCCGCGCGATAAACGATTTGGTTTTTTTCCGGGCTTCTCGGCCGGCTGGGTAGTTTCTAACGAAAACTTCTGGAAGAATAATATCAGTGCCATTGAGTTCTTTAAAATCCGGGGTTCGTGGGGGCAAATGGGTAACGACAAAGTGGCCCGTTTCCAGTACCTGAGTAACTATGGTTTTGGCGCCGGCGCTATCTTTGGCAACAATTTAGGCTTAAAGGCCTCTATTTACCCGGTACGAATTCCTAACCAGAATATCACCTGGGAGGTAGCCAATAATTTTAATATTGGCATCGAAAACCAGTTTTTTAACAATGCCTTAAGCTTGGAGATTGATTATTTCCGGACCAAACGCTCCAATATTCTCATTGCCCGCTCGGCCTCGGTGCCAGAATATACCGGTATTGTACTGCCCGACGAAAACCTGGGTATTGTGCAAAACCAAGGCTTTGATGCCCAACTTACCCACCGGAAAACCATTGGTAAATTAAATATGAACACTACCGGTACGGTTTCTTTTGCCCGTAATAAAATTTTATTCTGGGATGAGCCCGAAAACGTGCCTGATTACCAAAAGTATACCGGTACCCGGATTGGCTCCAGCCTGTATTACGAGGCCATGGGCATTTTTAAAGACGTAGATGAGGTAAATAGCATGCCCCACATGGCCGGTGCCCGCCCCGGCGATGTAATTTTCCGGGATGTAAATGAAGACGGCAAAATAGACGCCAAAGACCGGACGCGGTTTAATAAATCGCAGTTTCCAGAATGGACTTACGGCCTGAATCTGGGTTTCCAGTTCGTTAATTTCGATCTATCTATGCTGTGGCAAGGTGCAGCCGGTGCCAACCAGTATGTGCGTACGGAATCGGGGTTAATTGGTAATTTTCCGGTGGCTTACGTCCAGAACCGCTGGACTCCCGATAATACCGACACCGACGTGGCCCGGGTTTTTGATAACCGCGAATACTGGATTACCCAACAAAATTCTTACTGGCTTTACAACACCAATTACCTCCGGTTAAAAACCCTGCAAATTGGCTATAACCTGCCGGCGGCTATTACCCAAAAAGTAAAACTGCAGAATTTGCGGGTGTACGTGAGCGGTCAGAATCTCTTAACTTTTGATAAGGTTAAAATATTTGACCCCGAGCTGCCGAACGGTTCGGGACATTACTATCCGCAAATTAAAATTTATAATGCCGGGGTAAGTTTAACTTTTTAATCGCTAAATAAAAGATGAAAAATATAACTAAAAAAATATTGGTGCTGGCAAGTATAATATTGCTTGCCGGTGCAACTGCCTGCGAAGAAGATTTTCTGGAAAGAAAACCTTTAGACTCAATTAGCGATGCCGACGTTTGGCAAGACCCGGCCCTGGTAGAAGCATTTGTAAATGATTTGTACGCCCGTATCTGGGACCCCTTTACCGATAGCTGGAAAGTAATGCACACCGCTGTTTCTGACGAGGGCATGTACCTGCGCGACAAAGGCACCGATGTGGTGGTAAAAGGAACGCTTACGCCCGAAAATATGGGTACGCTTACCCAGTTTGGCCAGTGGAGCAATTATTATAAAGGTATTCGCAACTGCAATACTTTTCTGGAGCGCATTGATGAAGTAACCTTTAAAGATGATAACTGGCGCAAACGGCTTACGGGCGAAGTACGTTTTCTGCGGGCATATTATTATTTTAACCTGGTAAGCCACTGGGGCGGGGTACCCTTGGTAACCGAAACCTTTAGCCTCCACGACAGCGAAGCCATGTTTATTTCCCGTAGTTCTTTTGAAGAATGCGTAAATGCCATTGTAGCAGACTGCGACCAGGCCAGTGAATTATTAGGCTCCAGTTATAATAGCGATAACACCGGCCGGGCAACCAAATATGCGGCCATGGCTTTAAAATCCAGAATGCTGTTGTACGCGGCCAGCGACTTATTTAACAAACCCGGCAATACCAATGCCTTGGTGGGGTATACCACGGGCAGCCAGGCACAACGGTGGCAGGCCGCCAAAGCCGCGGCTAAAGCCGTTATCGATAATCCCGGTAAACATGGTTTGTATGCCCCCACCGATTCGGCGGCCGAAAATTATACCCGCATTTTCCTGGACAATCACAACCCCGAAATATTATTTGCCAAACTGCACAACAAACAATTGCAAGGCACCTCCGTCGATTTGTGGAATGGACCCAATGGCTACCATAACTGGGGCGGTAATTTGCCAATCGAGAATTTTGTGATGGGTTATCAGTTAAGAGATGGTACGCCTTTTAGCTGGAACAATCCGGAACACTCCAAAGAGCCTTACAAAAATCGCGATCCGCGTTTTTATGCGTCTATTCTGTACAACGGTGCGCCCTGGCGCTCCCGGCCTTCCGATGCTGCCGCCTCCGATCCCCTCGGCATTATTCAAACCGGCAGTGTTGAAGTCTGGAACCCCACTACAAACAAAATTGATGTAGTTTGGGGCGTAGATACCCGTTTTAGCCCCATCGAGAACTGGAATGCCTCTACCACCGGTTATTATACCCGCAAGTTTCTAGATAGAAACGTAGACGGGCAGTTTTTCCGGGGCGAGCAACCCTGGATTATGTTCCGGTACGCCGAGGTGTTGTTAAATTATGCCGAAGCTTGTTTGGAACTGGGCGAAGATGCCGAAGCCCGTACATATATAAACAAAGTACGCACCCGGGCAGGAATGCCAGCCCTAACCAGTACTATAGCCGGGCCGGCGCTGGAAGCTATGTATCGCTATGAACGCAAGTATGAACTGGCGTTTGAAGGCCACCGCTATTTTGATATCCGCCGTTGGTTAATGGCCGAACAAGTAATGAATACGCCTGCCAACGGAATTGATATTGTGGCTAAACTAAACCCCGACAGAACCACCCATACTTACCAGTATAAAATTGTGCAGGTAGGTCCGCGGGCTTTCCACCCCAAAGGGTATTTTTCGCCGATTCCGGTTACTGAAATCCAGAAAAACGCCAAACTCGAACAAAATCCAAATTATTAACCCGGTTTCGAAAAGAATATTTGGTAATTGCCAACAGGCCGGTATTTTCAACTTTTAACCAGCTAAAGGTAAAAGTTAAAAATACCGGCTTGCCGGTAACTGAAAATCCGGACTAAACCTTAAATTTAGTACTTCTAAAGTGTTATTATAATGCCTCAAAAAGACGAAAATTCAAAAGAAATTAACCGGCGCACGTTTGTTTCGGCGTTGGGGGTAATGGGGGTGGCAGGCTTAACGCCCTTTAAGGCACTGGCTTCGGCTCCAGAAAAAACCAGCAATAAACCTGATTTACCTATCTTAAAAGCCGAGCCTTACCTGCAATCGCCTTTACCCACCGAAGTAACCGTGCGCTGGATTACCCATGTACCCTGTTACTGTTGGGTCGATTACGGCGCCACGCCCGAAACTTTAGATAAAAAAGCCTTTGCGGTCGATTACGGGCTTATTCAGGCTTATAATACGGTGCACGGCATTACCTTAACCGATTTATCGCCCGGAAATAAATATTATTACCGTATTAGTTGCCGGGTAATAGAAAAATTTGATCCTTACAAAGTTATTTACGGCGAAACGTACGTGAGCGAACCGTACCCTTTCCAAACGCCCGATCCCAAAGGCAAAAATGTATCTTTCCTGGTTTTTAATGACATTCACGACCGGCCCAAATCTTTTGCGCATTTAATGCAATACAGCGGTACCGGTAAAAGCGATTTTGTGTTTTTAAACGGCGATATGTTTGATTTCCAGACCGACGAAGACCAACTGGTAAATCATTTATTAAGTCCTTTATCGCAATTATTTTCTAAAACTACGCCGTTTATTTTTTCGAGAGGCAACCACGAAACGCGGGGGAAATTTGCCCGGCATTTAAATAATTATTTTAATAACAAAGAACCCAGGTTTTATTTCTCTTTTCAGCAAGGGCCCGTGTATGCCATTGTGCTGGACTCCGGCGAAGACAAACCCGATGGAGATAAAGAATATTATGGCCTGGTAGATTTTGATAAATACCGGTTAGAACAAGCCGAATGGCTAAAGAAAGAAGTACAGAAAAAAGAATTTAAAAAAGCAAAATATAAAGTCGTATTCAGCCATATTCCTTTTTACTACTCGGGCAACTGGCACGGCACCACGCATTGCCGGGAAGTATTTGGGCCTATCCTGAATAAAGCCAAAGTAGATTTACTTATTTCGGGACATACCCACCGATATGGCATCCACCCCAAAGTAGATGCCCAGCATAGTTATCCCATTGTAATTGGCGGCGGACCCAAAGAAGGAGCCCGCACTATTATCCGGGTAAAAGCCGACGAAACGTCTTTTGCACTCGAAATGGTAAATGATGCCGGGCAAGTAGTAGGTAATATTACTATTTAAGTTTGAAATATTACCTTAAAATATGTATTCTTATATAGACAACATCTTACCTTATCGGAAATCAAT
Source organism: Adhaeribacter sp. (assembly GCF_057359045.1). NCBI lineage: Bacteria > Pseudomonadati > Bacteroidota > Cytophagia > Cytophagales > Hymenobacteraceae > Adhaeribacter > Adhaeribacter sp. Next base: position 11,678 of record NZ_JBMQUD010000070.1, on the reverse strand, counting down.
TTAAACACCACCAACCCTAACCCCGCCTAAATTTAGGCGGGGAACTAAGTTCCCTTTTCGGTAATAGTTAATTCCGATAGGATGGGTCGTCATTTATGGTTATACTATATTGAGCATCGGGTAAGTAGTAGCTAAACGTATGCCGCTAAAAAGTATGCTAAAAATTACCTGTTAACTTATTTGCTGCCACATATAATTAATATTTAGGGTATGGCTTTTAACCGCCGAAGATTTATTAAAAAAGTATCTGAAATTGGTGCTTTAAGTACATGGTCGCTGCCGGTTTTAGGAACAAACCAAATCTTAGACCAGGATAAAGACGCGACGAATGCCTTTTTAGCCGGACCGTATTTGCAGAATTTAGGTCCGGACCAGGTAACCATTATGTGGATTACAAATAAAAATTGCTTGAGTTGGGTAGAGTACGGCTCGGGTAATTATTTAAATTTAATGGTATACGGCTTGCAAAATGGCTTAATCCAGGCCCATAACCGGATAAACAAAATAACCCTTAAAAATTTAAAACCCGGTACCCCTTACAAATACCGGATTGTGTCGGAAGCGATTCTGGATTATCAGGCTTCTAAAGTAGAATTTGATAAGCCTTTGCAAAGTGCCATGTACACGTTTAAAACCCCGGCTACCGACGAAGAAGGCTTTAAATTTGTTATCTTAAACGATATTCACGATCGGCCGCAAACTATACCGCAGTTACTGTATAAGTACGGTTACGAGGGTAATACCCGCGATTTTGATGCAGCTTATAGGATGTTTGGGTCAAGCTTTTGCTAAATTTTTAATAATTGGGCTTGGGTACCAATTCTTAGATTATTGCAAATAAAGAATACTTTTATACATTTAAGGAGAAATTATCCTGATCAAAGCCAAGCATAAACAGGAAGGTGGGCTGGCCGACCCCAACAAACTTTAAACCCAAACACACAAAAAATCCACTACAAAAAATAAACACATGTCAAAACCACTACGCAAGCTCCTGCAAGTGGGGCTGGTAATTGGGTGTGCTAGTACTTTTATACCCGTAAAGGCACAGGTATTAACCGCAGCATCCAACTATTTGCCCCAAAAACAATCTCCATTTGCTGTCCAAACAGTTGTTACAAAGAAATCTTTTGCTAATCTGGCCTTTACTCGTCAAATATCGGGTACGTTCCCGGATAACGCTACAAACTTGCCGCAGCGCGGTTTAGAGATTAATGCATTACTGCCGGATAAAATAATAAAAGGAAAGGTAGTTTCTAAAACCGGCGAAGGTTTACCAGGCGTAACCGTGTTGTTAAAGGGTACCACTGTGGGCGCTACAACTGGCGCCGACGGCGATTATTCCTTATCGGTACCAGATGGTGGCGGTACTTTAATCTTCTCTTTTATTGGGTTTATGACGAAGGAGGTAGCCGTTCCGGCCGCGGGCGGTACTTTAAATGTAACCCTGGAAGAAGATGCCAAAGCCCTGGAAGAAGTAGTGGTAGTAGGTTTCGGTACCCAGAAAAAAGTTAACCTTACCGGGGCGGTATCGTCCATTTCTTCCGAAGCCTTAACTTCCCGGCCCATTGGGCAAACCTCGGCAGCTTTGCAGGGCATTGCTCCGGGGGTAACCGTAACCCAAAGTTCTGGTCGGCCCGGTGCCGATGCCGGAACCATCCGGATCCGGGGTATTGGTACTTTGGGGAACTCTAACCCACTGGTTTTAATAGATGGAATTGAAGGATCCATCAACAACATCGACCCCAACTTAATTGAAACGATTTCGGTGTTAAAAGATGCAGCGTCGGCTTCTATTTACGGTTCTCGGGCGGCTAACGGCGTTATTCTGGTAACTACCAAGCGCGCTAAAAGTAACCAACTAAGCATTGGCTATAACGGCTACGCTGGTTACCAAACGCCAACCAACCTGCCCAACATGACCGACGCCATCGACCACATGTTGCTGACCAACGAAGCCTATGTAAACGTGGGCCGGTCGCCGTTGTATTCCAATGAACTAATTCAGAAATATCGCACCGAAGGGGCCACTAACCCCGATTTATATCCTAATACCGACTGGCAGAAAGCAGTGCTTACAGGTTCCGGCTTTATGCAAAGCCATTTTGTGAACCTGAACGGCGGCGGCGAAAAAATCCGTTTTTTAACCTCGTTGGGCTATTTTGATCAGAAAGGGATTATTGAAAATACTAGTTTTAAACGGCTTACCTTGCGCAACAACGCCGATGTAGATTTCTCGGATAAGTTTAAAATGAAATTCGATTTGCAACTGGTAAGTGCCGTTACCAAAGAGCCGGGGCGGGGAGCATCAGAGGTTTTTCATTGGATGAACCGGATTCCGGCAAACCAGTTAGGGGTAAACTCGAATGGCACCTGGGGCGAAGGCTGGAATGGCGACAACCCCATTGCTTTTAGCCGGAACGGTGGCCAACGGAAAAACAACAGCCCGTATGCCTTACTCAATTTATCGTTTAATTACCGACCGGTAGATTGGTTATTGGCCGAAATAACCGCCGCACCCAAATATGCGGAGTCGGTAGATAAAAATTTTAACCGGTCCGTGCAAACGTATAAGCCCGACGGTACTTTAAGTTATATGGCACCTGCCAAATCTACCCTGGCCGAACAAAGTGACCGTGACCTTTACAATAACTTCCGGGGTACGCTTACTTTCGATAAAGTCTTTGGCGACCATGCTGTAAAAATATTGGCCGGTGCCTCGCGCGAAGATTTCCGCAACGATAGAGTGTATGCTTTCCGAGATGGGTTTATTTTGCCGGATTACCCGGTATTAAATACAGGCTCAGCCGATAATCAGCAATCTTCGGGTAGTGCCGCCGAATGGGCTTTGCAGTCTTTCTTTGGCCGCTTTAATTACGATTACAAACAAAGATATTTACTTGAAGTAAACGGCCGCTACGATGGCTCTTCGCGTTTTGCTAAGGGCAATAAATATGGTTTCTTCCCGTCGGTATCGGCGGGTTGGCGGATTTCCGAAGAACCCTTTATGGAACCAACCAAAAACGTGATAAACGAATTAAAATTCAGGGCTTCGTGGGGCCGCCTGGGTAACCAGAATATTGGTAATTATCCGTTTACTTCTTTTATCAATATCGGTTCATACACTTTTGGTAAGCAAATTGTAAACGTAGCCGCCCTCAATACTTTGGCTAATACCAAAATTTCCTGGGAAACCACCGAAATGACTGATTTAGGCCTTGACTTAACCTTGCTGAATAACCTTACTTTTACCGCCGATTATTATTTTCGGAAAACCCGCGATATTTTATACACTTTAGATGTGCCCTTGATAATTGGCTTGGGTGCCCCCCAGCAAAATGTGGGTGTAGTACATAACAAAGGCTGGGAATTAGGTATGCGTTATGGGGGCTCGGTAAACCAGTTTCGTTACGATGTGAGCGTTAACCTGTCGGATGTGAAAAACGAAGTAATTGACTTACGCGGCGTTAACCGTAGTGGCCTTACCGTTAACCGCGAAGGTTATCCCATTGGGTCTATTTATGGTTTTGAAGCCGAAGGCCTTTTCCAGACTGAGCAGGAAGTGGCTGAGCACGCCAAGCAATTTGGCAGCGTTAAGCCCGGCGATATTAAGTACAAAGACCAAAACAACGACGGCCTGATTAATGACAACGATAACGTAATTATTGGCAGTACCATACCACGGTATACTTTTGGAACTACGCTTAATGCGTCTTACAAAGGCTTTAGCCTGAATGTGTTTTTTCAGGGTGTAGGCAAAGCCGATGGCTACTTGTACCAGCAAGGTATTATGCCTTTTTATTTAGGCGGTACCGTACAGGAACAGCATAAAGACCACTGGACACCCGAAACGCCCAATGCCACTTTTCCGCGCCTGGCTTTTAGTGAATCTAACAACGAAAAAAATTCCAGTTTCTGGTTAAAAGAGGCTTCTTACCTGCGCCTGAAAAACCTGCAGTTTGGCTATAACATTCCGGCTGGGGTAAGCACAAAAATTGGCATGAAAACCCTACGCCTGTATGTGAATGGCCAAAACCTGTTTACAGTAGATAAATTCTGGAAAGGCTACGATGTAGAAACGCCGGTAGGTATTGGTAATGCTTATCCCCAGGTTAAGGTTTATAGTTTTGGAATTGACGCTAATTTTTAAATAAACACCACTATGTTACATAAAATAAAATACTGGACACTTTTTGCTTGCCTGGTGTTAATTACACCGGCTTGCGACGATTACCTGGAAAAGTACCCGTTAGAAGGTCCGTCAGATGCTTCTTTTTACGCTAACCAGGACGAATTAATGATGGGGCTTAACGGCTGTTATAAATCGCTTAATTATAAGCCTAGTGATAACATGCCAATGGCTATTTTATTAGATGCTACATCGGATATTGGCTGGGACCGGAACAACAGTGCCTGGCAAGAAATAGGCAAAGGCAGCCACGATAGCAACAATGGTTATGCCCGTTCCATCTGGGCCGACTCGTATGCCGGTATTGGCCGTTGTATTTTCCTGCTCGATAATATTGATAAACTAAAAGATAAAATTAGCCCGGCTACTTATGCTCAGGTTAAGGCCGAGGCCCGGTTTATCAGGGCTTTAAATTATCATTATTTAATTGAGCTTTTTGGCGGAGTGCCCCTGGTTACTAAAAGCCTTAAACTCGAAGAAGCCCAGTTGCCCAGATCGCCCAAAGAAGAAATTGTTTCTTTTATTTTTACGGAACTGGACGAAGCCGCTGCCGATTTGCCGGTAAGTTACGATGCGAGAAATCAGGGTAGAGCAACCAAAGGAGCGGCCCTGGCCATAAAAGCCCGGACGGCATTATACAACGAAAAATGGGACATTGCGGCCAGCGCGGCCAAAGCGGTTATGGATTTAAAATACCACAAACTGCACAATAACTACGCCCAGTTGTTTATGTATGCCGGCCAAAACTCAACCGAAATCATTTTTTCGTTGCAGTATCTGAAAGGCATTATAACCCATTCTGCTACAAATAATTTACTTTCGCGCATGGCGCAGGGTACTTCTAACAAAGTGCCGCCCCAAAGCTACATCGATTCTTTTGAAAGCATAGATGGCCTATCGATAGATAAATCGCCGCTTTATGATCCCAAAAAGCCTTTTGAAAACCGCGATCCCCGTTTAGGGTATACCGTGGCGTTACCAGGCTCAAACTTTTTTAATTACAAATTTGAGACCCACAAAGATAGTTTGCGCACCTGGAACTACAATACCACGCCCGCTACCCGCGTAGCGAATACCGAAGCTACCCACGCTTTTGCTACCTACACGGGTTATTGCTGGCGCAAATACACCGACATGACCGATAAAGATGACCGGAGTAACTCGGAACTAAATATTATTTTAGCCCGCTATGCCGAAGTTCTTTTAACTTATGCCGAAGCCAAAATAGAAGCCAATCAGATAGATGCATCGGTGTACGAGGCCATAAACGAAGTAAGACAACGGCCTACGGTAAACATGCCACCCATTCAGCCAGGTAAAAGCCAAGCCGAATTGCGGTCTATTGTACGCAAAGAAAGAAAATATGAATTGGGCATGGAAGGGTTCCGGTTATTTGATATCCGGCGGTGGAAAATTGCCGAGCAGGTCATGAACGGTCCTTTCTTAGGCCGGATTCCGAACGGATTATTATCTAACGCTCCGGTAATTGATGCTAACGGTACGCCTAATTACAGTGGTGTAACCAACCGGGCGCAAATGCGCCTGGTAGAAACCCGGTCATTCGATCCCAAAAGAGATTATTTATGGCCAATCCCGAACATCGAAATATTAACCAATACCAAACTGGTACAAAACAACGGTTATTAAATGTGGGCTACTGAATAAAGCAACTTGGGCCGGCAATATTTCCCGCCCGGTGTAGCAAAACATTCTGGCAATAGTGTAAAGGTGCGTGCGCAAAAATATAATTGGCTTAATCGGGTATGTACAGCCTTTTACCTGGAGGCACATGTTTTTGTAGCAAGCCAGACATTTACAATTTTGTTCCCGGATTCTTTCTGCTAGTTTTGCCTTGCCCTACAGTAATTAGCCCGCCTGGTTCCAGAACCAGGCGGGCAATTGGGAGAACATATCTCATCTTTATCAACCTAATTATTTTCTATGATACCTGGTAAACGACTCTTTTTGCTTATTTTCTCTTTCACCTTTATTTTTTCTGAAAAAGCTGTGCAGGCGCAGCAAAAAAATATTACCGAAGTAGATGTTTGTATTTATGGCGGCACTTCGGCGGGCATAATTGCGGCTTACACGGCCAAAAAAATGGGCAAAAGTGTATTGCTGGTAGAGCCCGGTAAGTTTGTGGGCGGCATGACCACCGGTGGCCTGGGCGCCACTGATATTGGTAATAAATATGCCGTAACCGGTTTGGCTAAAAATTTTTACCGACGCATTGGCAACTACTACGGCAAATTTGAGCAGTGGACGTTTGAGCCGCACGTAGCCGATAAAGTTTACGCCGATTTTATCCGGGAAGGTAAATTAGATATTATTAAAAGCCGTCGGGTAACCAGCGTAAAAAAAGAAGGCGAATGGATCCGGGAAATGGTTTTGGAAAATGCCGAATCGCCGGTACGTACCAACGACCTGGTAGTAAAAGCCAAAATGTTTATGGATTGTACTTACGAAGGCGATTTAATGGCCCGGGCCGGGGTATCGTATACCGTAGGCCGCGAAGCCAATAGCCAGTACGGCGAAACCTATAATGGCGTGCAAGTTTCCGATTTTCACCAGTTCTCAGACGGCGTAGACCCATATAAAGTGCCGGGCAACCCCGCCAGCGGATTAGTATGGGGCATTAGCAGTGCGGCACTAACACCCCACGGCTCCGGCGATAAAAAAGTACAGGCTTATAATTTCCGGTTGTGCTTAACCCAGGACAAAAATAACCTGATTCCGTTTACCCGCCCGGCTAATTACAACCCCGACCATTATGAATTACTGGCCCGGAATATTGCGAAAGAATCCTGGAAAACCATTCACAGCGATTTTACTACCAGCAAAACTCCGGACGGCCAGTTAAAGGTGCAACACACCGGCGGCTTCTTAATCAAAAATATGCCCAACGGCAAAACCGACTTTAACAATTTTGGTGGTTTCTCTACCGACATGATTGGCATGAACTGGGATTACCCCGAAGCTGATTATGCTACCCGCCAGAAAATCTGGCAGGCCCACGAAGATTATACCAAAGGCTTGCTTTATTTTATGGGCCACGACCCGCGGGTACCAACGCACATCCGGCAGGAAATGCAAACCTGGGGTTACCCGAAAGATGAATTTAAAGAAACCGGTGGTTTCCCGAACCAACTGTACGTGCGGGAAGCCCGCCGCATGGTTGGCGAAGTAGTCATGACCCAGAAACACTGCGAAGGTACTGAGGTGGTGCCAGATAAAGTAGGAATGGCGGCTTACGGCATGGATTCGCATAATATCCAGCGGGTGGTGGTAAACGGCATGGTAAAAAACGAAGGCGACGTGCAGAAAGCAGTGAGTAATGCATACCCGATTGCCTACCGCTCTATTACCCCCAAACGTACCGAATGCGCCAATTTATTAGTACCGGTTTGCTTATCGGCGTCGCATATTGCTTACGGTTCTATCCGGATGGAGCCGGTATTTATGGTACTGGGGCAGTCGGCGGCTACCGCGGCGGTAATGGCCATAGATGCCAAAGTGCCGGTGCAGCAAATAGATGTAGCAAAATTACAGCAGCGGCTCACCCAAGATCCTTTGGTAAATGGTAGCCAACCCGAGCTATTGGTAGATAACGACGACAACAACCAGGTGCAGGTTACGGGTTCGTGGGTTACGGCCCGCGGTGGTTACGGCCGTAACCGTTTCCAGGCCGATGCGCCAGCAGGCGAAACCAAAGCAGTTAAATATTCCCCGGCGATTACCAAGAGCGGCAAATATCAACTATATACCTATTTGCCCAAAGTAGAAAACCGGACCAGCCAAACGGCTATTACCATTTTCGATGGCAAAAAAGAAAATAATATTCTTTTAAAAACGGCCGATGTAAAAGAGATTGGCTTATCATCGGGTGAGTGGGCTTCTTTAGGCACCTACCAGTTTACCAAAGGCCAAAAAGCCTATGTAGAAATTTCGAATAAAAATGCCGATGGGGCGGTAATAGCCGATGCCATTGTATTGGTGCCGGTTAAATAAAAGCTGGCAGGTAAAACCAATATTTTCATTATGCTTCCGGTGGCGCTTGGCTTAATATTATTCTTATCATTATTGGGGCTAAGCGCCACCTTAAATATTTAAAGCATTTATTTATATCAAACTGCTTAAAGTTTATTGTGTAGGTGTAATATTAATATTGATAGAATGCCTCACAAACTGGTCCTTTTGTCAAGAATCTAATCGGATACTGACCAGTTAGATTCCTGCAGAATGACCATAATAGCTGGACTAAATTTTTTGTTAATTGTCTTTTCTCTGCAACAGGCCAAATATTATTTGATTTAATTATTACAAAAAGCTATATGAAAAAAATATCTTTACTATGTATGTCGCTGGCCTTGCTGTTTTGGTTTAGCAGCCAGGTACCGGTGCGGGCACAAAATAAAAATATTACCGAAGTAGATATTTGTATTTACGGCGGTACCTCGGCGGGTGTAATTGCCGCTTATACCGCTAAGAAAATGGGTAAAACTGTTTTGCTTATTGAGCCGGGCCGCAATTTGGGCGGTATGAGTTCGGGTGGCTTGGGCCAAACCGATATTGGCAACAAATACGCCATCACGGGTATTTCGCGCGACTTCTATCGGCGTATTGGTCAGCATTACGGCAAATTTGAGCAATGGGTGTTTGAACCCAAAGTAGCGGAGTCCCTTTTTCAGGAATATATTAAACGAGGTAACGTAAATGTACTTTACGAAAATCGGATAATCTCGGCGCAAAAAAATGGTAATGTTATCAAAGAAATTACCCTCGAAAACTCCTATCAACCCAAAGCAGCAACAAATAAAACGGTACGGGCTAAAATGTTTATGGATTGTACTTACGAGGGTGATTTGATGGCGCGGGCCGGCGTTTCGTATACCGTAGGCCGTGAGGCCAACAGCCAGTACAACGAAACTTTTAACGGGGTACAACTCATGAATGGGCACCAGTTTCCGGATGGCATAGACCCGTACGTAGTACCCGGCGACCCCAAGAGTGGGGTACTATGGGGCATTAACACAACCGAACTCCAGCCCAACGGTACCGGCGACAAAAAAGTGCAAGCTTACAACTTCCGGATTGCCTTAACCGATGTGCCCGCCAACCAGGTACCTATTACCCAGCCGGCCAATTACGACCCGAAAAAATATGAATTGCTGATTAGGTTAATGGAAAAGAAGCCCTGGACCAATTTAAACAGTGGTTTTATCTGGAGCCTGATGCCCAATGGCAAAACCGATATTAACAACCGCAATGGCTTTTCTACCGACATGATTGGCATGAACTGGGATTACCCGGAAGCAGATTACGCCACCCGTGCCAAAATCTGGAACGATCACGTTGATTACACCAAAGGCTTACTATATTTTGTAGGCAACGATCCGCGGGTACCCGCGCATATCCGCGACGAAATGAAAAAGTGGGGTTACCCCAAAGACGAATATACCAAGAATGGCCATTGGACACACCAATTATACGTGCGGGAAGCCCGGCGCATGGTCGGCGAACTGGTCATGACGCAGCACCATTGCCAGGGTCGGGAGGTAGTACAGGATGGCGTAGGCATGGCCGCTTACACCATGGATTCGCATAACTGCGACCGCCAGGTAATTAATGGTATGGTTAAAAACGAAGGGAACGTAGAAGAAGGTGGTTTTGGCCCTTACCCAATATCATACCGCGCCATTATTCCCAAGCAAAAAGAAGCAACAAATTTATTTGTACCGGTTTGTTTATCGGCAACCCACATTGCCTACGGTTCTATCCGGATGGAGCCAGTATTTATGGTGCTGGGGCAGTCGGCAGCTGTAGCCGCCAGCATGGCCATCGATGCCAAACAGCCTATACAGCAGGTAGATATTAAAAAGCTGCAAGCTATATTAATTGCCAATCCGCTGGCTGATGGCAGCACGCCCGAAATATTAGTTGACAACGAAAACACCCAGGCTACCAAAGTAACCGGCTCGTGGAGTACAAATAAAAAAGGTGGTTACGGCCCTACTTTCTTTACCAACAGCACGGGTGCCACCGAGGCGCAAGCAGTACAATTTACTCCGGCTATCAGCAAAGCAGGCCGTTACGCGGTGTATGCTTATTTTCCAAAACTGGCCGATGCCAGTACCCATACCCATATTGAAATATTTGACGGCAAGCAGCCTAAGACGGTTTCCATTAATAAAGCCGATATTCAGGTGGTAGGTCAGACTTCCGGCGAGTGGGCACCTTTGGGCACCTATAATTTTCCGAAGGGTAACAAAGCTTATGTGAAGGTATCTAATAAAGATGCCGATGGGGTAATTGTGGCTGATGCAGTTTTATTTGTACCGGCACCCTGATTTCTCTGAAATATTTCTTTTTCCGCTCAGGTTAACCTGAGCGGATTTTAGCTTATACAACTTAACTGCTATATCTATAAAAAATATTAACCATGAGAAAAACCAGCTTTTATGCGCTTATTCTGCTACTCTGTTGTGGCTTGTTTGCCTGTTCGGGTGGGGCAGGTCAGCAATCAGGCCATTCGTCTAAGTCCTTTAAAGCCGATGTGATTGTGTACGGTGGTACTTCGGCGGCCGTAACGGCCGCCGTACAAGCGGTTCGCATGGGTAAATCGGTCATTGTGGTATCGCCCGATAAACACCTGGGCGGTTTGTCGGCGGGTGGTTTGGGCTTTACCGATACCGGCAAAAAAGAAGTAATTGGCGGTTTGGCCCGCGATTTTTATCACCGCATTTATATGCATTACCAGAAAGAAGATTCGTGGCAGTGGCAGAAAAAAGATGAATACGGCAACAAAGGCCAGGGCACACCCGCCATCGACGGTAATGAGCGCACCATGTGGATATTTGAACCGCACGCCGCCGAAGCTGTTTTCGAAGATTTTGTAAAAGAGAATAAATTAAATGTGCTGCGCGATGAGTGGCTAAACCGGGAAACCGGGGTGAAGAAAGAAAACGGTAAAATTGTATCAATCCAAACCCTGAGCGGCAAATCTTTTACCGGTAAAATGTTTATTGATGCCACGTACGAGGGCGATTTAATGGCGGCAGCCGGCGTAAGTTACCACGTGGGCCGGGAAGCCAACAGCCTGTACGGCGAAGAATATAATGGCGTACAAACCGGCGTGCTGCACCACGACCATTATTTTAAAACCAACATCGACCCGTATAAAACACCCGGCGATAAAAGCAGCGGCTTATTGCCGTTAATTTCGGCCGAAGACCCGGGCGTAAAAGGCGCCGGCGATAAAAAAGTACAAGCGTATAATTTCCGGATGTGCCTCTCGAACTACCCCGATAACCGCGTTCCCTTTGCCAAACCAGAAGGCTACGACCCGGCACGTTACGAATTATTAGGTCGGGTTTTTGCTTCCGGTTGGCGCGAATTATTCCGCAAATTCGACCCGATTCCGAACCGGAAAACCGATACAAATAACCATGGCCCTGTAAGCACCGACTATATTGGTATGAATTACGATTAC
>NZ_JBMQUD010000069.1:0-6423 GCF_057359045.1 Adhaeribacter sp. | reverse complement strand
CCCGGCGTAAAAAACTGCCCGGCACCGGAGCCTTCGGCCATGGCAAATTTACCGATGTAATATTCGTACACCCGGCCGTAAATATCGCTTTCGGGATTGTTTACTTCCGAGAACTTGTCCTGCGAAAACAAATTTATTAAGCCCGCTACCTGGGTAGGCGTTAACTGGCTTTTTACAAAAATAGGCTCCAGCACGCCGGCGTAATCGGGGTTGCGGGCGCTCAGGATGTCGTTTATGGCTACAAAGGCTTTATCAACCTTTACTTTTATATCATCCTGTTCGGCGTTTTCGCGCAGGTAGGTCCAGGTGGCTTCCTGGGGCAGGCGGTACACGTTTTTTACCTGGTATTCCAGTTCATCGTCCAGCACGTAGCTTTGCTCTTTGGCGTCTATGTTGTAGTAGTCGCTTTCGGGGTCCTGGAAAGCAGTTTGCAATTCCAGTTTCCGGATTTCGTAGCGCTCGGATAAATGCTTCAGGAACAGCAGGGAAAGCACGTAATCTTTATATTGGTTTTCGGCTACGGCGCCGCGCAGTTCGTTGGCTACATCCCAGAGTTCTTTTTCAAAATCTATATCGGTTTTGGGTTTGGAATTAGTAGCGGTATTCTTTTTGGCCATGTAGTAATTTAGTCTGGTGTTTTATCAGGTTCTTAAGGTAAGTAAAATTTACCTTTCGGTGGCAGTATCCGCCAGAAAAAAAGAACAGCCGGGTGCCCGTAGCACCGGTCCTTTTTAAAAAGTTTCTGGTTGACCAAAACCAAATATAAACAATTGGCAAGAGCTGAAAATACCTAAAAACAGGTATTCTTACCGGAGCGGATAACTACTGGTCTGAATTGGGATTTTTTGGATTTAAGGATTATGGGATTCAGGAATTGAAAAGAATTTTTTTCATCAGGATTGAAATATTTTGGATGTAAGGACTAAGGGAGTTTCTTTCGAATCCTAAAATCCCTTAATCTAACCAATCCTAATTCTGATATAAGGGATGAGGAGAGTTTCTGTTGAATCCTTTAATCCGCTAATCCCACAAATCCCAATTCAGACATTTTTATTTAGCGGGTGGCGAAGCCTTTTTACTTCCAGGCTTTTTGTTCCGAAGTTCAACAACAAGCCCAAGTCCAGTTTATAGGCTACCAGGTAGTTTAACCCCTGAGCCAGGTGCACATCTTCCAGTTTAACCAGCGCTTTTAGTTCTACCAATACTTTGTTTTCTACCAGAAAATCAACCCTTCGGCTGCCTATGTTTATGTTGTCGTAATAAATAGGTATTTCGAGTTCCCGCGCAAAGTTTAATTTTGCCTTTCCCATTTCAAGGGCCAGGGCTCTTTGGTAAATAACTTCCTGAAAGCCATTACCCAGCGTAGCATGTACCTTCATGGCGCAGCCAATAATACGGTAAGTGAGGTCGTCTTCGATTTTTTCTTTGTCCATTGGCGGTTGTCAGAATTTGGATTTACTAGATTCTGGGATTGATGGATTAAAAAAGAAAATCCAAAAATCCCAAAATCTGACAAATCCCAATTCAGATATTTAAGATTTTCCAGGCTACGTTTTAAACTGGTTCTTTGTACTTACTTCTTCAAAACTTCGGTATATACCGCCCGCTCGGCTGATTTTTGGGTTGAGCCTTCTTTGTAATAAACATCATCCAGGTCTCTTTGCCAGACCAGGCGGGTGGGCGTAACAGCGATTAGGGTATATGTAGTTGTGGTGCCGGGTAACTGCAACACCACCTTCTTTTCTTCGGCTTCTGTTACCACCGCATACGTGCCCTGCACGGTGGTGCCATCCGGATAGTTCACCCTTACCCGGGTACCGTCGAAACTATAAACGTTACCGCTGGCCGGGGTAATTTCCCGCTCGTGTACCAAATGGCTATCTACAATGTATTGTACCTGAATTTGCGCACTCTGCCAGGTGCCTTTTAGCTGGTCGTTCAGTTGGCCAGGAGCATCTTGCTGCGCCGGGTAACTAAAACTTACTAACCAAAACAGGAACGGAATATAAATAAGGGTTTTCATGGCTTGGCAACAACGTAAGACTTTTGGTTTAGAATATCAATGGCTAAGTTATCCGCTAACCAGGCGGCAACGTTTTGGCTACCCATAGCTGCTTTAAATTGGGTTAGAGCTGTTTTCTTTGGGCCCATGGGCGGTTTATGGTGGTGGCGTACAGGGTTGTATAAATGAATTAAAAACCGGTGGCTTTTATAGCCGAGCCTTAAAATCTTTTATACGCTTAAATACAATAATAGCGCCAGAACCGGCCGGGTAAAAGCGGACTGGTTTACTTTATTGCTCAAGGCTCCTACCGTAAAATTAAAACACCTTTGAGATCAAAAGAAAGGGTTATAAAAAGACAAAGCCTTGCAAGTATTCCTTGCAAGGCTTTTGTTTTCTGAGCAGAGAGAGAGGGATTCGAACCCCCGGACCTGTTACAGTCAACGGTTTTCAAGACCGCCGCAATCGACCACTCTGCCATCTCTCTAACTGGGAACAAAAGTATAGGTTTGCTCTATATTTTCAAAATCTAACGCAATATTTTTTTCCAGATTTTACTATTTTTTTTCGGCTCCTATAGCCGTTAAACCCCTTTTTACCCAAGTAAAAAGCATTAAAAGATTAACGTTCAAGGCGTTTGGTTACGGTATCGATGCTAATATTTATTTCGAAACCCAGGATTAAAATCATGGAAACAAAGTCGAGCCAAATCATTAAACCTACCAACGCCCCGATGGAACCGTAAAAATGGTTGTAGGTATTAAAAATATTCACGTACAACGAAAACAGCCAAGACACCAAAAAGATGAGTACGGTAGCCACTATCGCCCCTGCCGAAAAAAACGGCCATTTATCGTGAATGGCGGGCACGTAGTAATAAATAGAGCAAGTAGCCACCAAAAACAAAAATATTACGGCAATGTATTTAAGCAGCACAATTAAAGAATAGGTGAAGCGCTCGGTTACCACTTCGTAAAAAACCAGTACATCTAAAATATAGGTACCAAAGAAAATAGCGGCAATGGCCGTAATTAAAATAAACGATAAGGCAAACGTGAGCAAAGTGGCAATAAAACGCTTGCGCAAGTAAGACCGCCGCCGGAAGGTTTTATACTTTTTATCGAAAGCATCCATTAAAGACATAATGCCGTTGGTAGATAAAACCAGCGCAAACAAAAAGTTGATGGACAACAAACCGCCGCGCGGAATATTTACAATGTCGTTGATGGTGCCGGCCGTGGCGGCGTACATTTCGCGCGGCATAAAATCCTGCAAAAAGTTAAGAATGCTTACGTTCAGGTCAGGAATGGGAATGTACGGGATAAGCGTAAACAGGAAAATAATTGTCGGGAACATAGACAGGGTAAAGTTAAATGCCATGTAAGATGCCCGCTTGGTAATCGAATCCAGCTTCAGCTCCCGGATAAGTACATCTACCACATCGTAGATAGTAACCTGCCCGTTGTTAAAGCTGAGCTTCTTCAGGAACAAGATAAATTTCCGGTACGACCGCCGGTTTTTAACGTACTTGCCGGTAAACCCCATTAATTATAGTAACTATCCAGTTTGTTTAAAATATTTTTGGGCAACGGGATGGGCCGGCCCGATTTTACATCTACAAAAACCAGGGTGGTACTGCCAATGGTTAATAATTCCTGGGCTTCGTTTAGCACTTCGTACTCAAATACTATACGGGTACCGGCCGGTTTGTTTTTAACCATTACTTTAATGGTCAGGTAATCGTCGTAACGGGCCGGCCGAATGTATTTGGTATACATTTCGAGCACCGGCATAATAATACCTTCTTCTTCCATGGCTTTGTAACTGATGCCCAACTGCCGGAAAGCCTCGGTGCGGGCAACCTCAAAGTAAGCCGCAAAATTGCCGTAATACACGTAACCCATTTGGTCGGTTTCGGAATACCGTACCCGTATCTGTACTGCTGAACTAAACACTTATTTTAAATTAAAAATTAGAATTATGAATTAAAATAAAAGCTTCTTGATGTGCACGTTAAAACTTGTGCTTCCGAAACTTATTTCCTGTTTTTGCCAAAGGTATCAATTGCCGCCATGGGTGGTATTATTACCATAGCCATGCAGGTAAAGAAATATTTTAGAATCATTCACGTCTGCTTGCGCCAGCTTGTAGCTGGTGTTTACCGCAAAAAGAAGATTTTAATATCCGGCCAGTTAAAAACTGGCCTTTATTAGTAGGCACCAGTAACGCTTCGCTAAACTTGCGCCAGATTGTGTCCTATAAATAGTAATCACTAACTACTAACCACTAACTACTAACTACTACTTCATAATATTCCGTTTGGTAAGGGCGGCCTGGTAGCGACGGGCATTTTGCAGGTGCTCCGTTTCGTTGCGGGCAAAACTGTGGTATCCCGAAAAATCTTCTTTCGCGCAGAAATAAATGTAATCGTGCATTTCGGGGTTTAAGACGGCATCGATGGAAGTAATAGAAGGCAGATTAATGGGGCCCGGCGGCAAGCCTTTGTATTTATAGGTGTTATACGGCGAATCGGTGCGCAGATGCACGTTTAGTACCCGCCGAATGGTAAAATCTCCTACTGCGTACACCACCGTGGGGTCGGCCTGCAGGGGCATTCCTTTTTCCAGGCGGTTCAGGTAAACGCCGGCAATGCGGGGCCGCTCGTCGGGGTGCTGGCCTTGCTCGGCCTGCACAATAGAGGCCAGCGTAGAAACCTGGGTACGGGTTAAGCCCAAGGCTTTGGCTTTTTCCTGGCGCATGGGGGTCCAGAAAGTTTCGTACTCTTTTTTCATGCGTTTTACCAGGTCTTCGGCTTTGGTGTTCCAGTACAGTTCGTAGGTGTTTGGGATAAACATGGTTAGTACGGTTGTGGTATCGAAGCCCAGTTGCCGGACGTAAGCCTCATTGGAGAGCAAAGAATCGAGTTGCTTTTGGGTAGCAATTAAATCCTGGCTTAATTTTTTGGTGAGGTCTTTTTTTACCCGGATGTTTGTAAACGTTAATTTTACCGGCGATTGGCGGCCGGCCCGCAAATCGGAAATTAACTGGCGGTTGGTATAGCCGTTTTTTAACTCGTAATGTCCGGCTTTTATCAGTTCCGGATAGTCCATAAGTTTGGCCATAAACCGGAACGATAGTTTATCGATAATCACCTTTTCCTGGTCAATCGAGTCCATTACCTGTTCAAAAGAAGCCCCTTCCGGAATCCGGATGTAGGCGCGCTGGCCTTTGGTATCGACGTTGGGCGTATACACAATCTGATAAGCGTAGTAAGAAAAGCTCACAAATAATAAACCGGCCACAGCCACAATGGTCAGGAAAGTACTATTCGATTTTTTTTTCCTTTTTTTAGGGGGAGTTGTTGTCATGGTACAAAATTACTAATAAACTGTTTTTGCCACCGTTTTGGCCTTAAATATTTTAGCCTGTTTCTAACCCGACCGGCTAAACCATATATTAAGCCCGCAAAATACCAAACTGCTCGTTACCTTTGGCATTAGGTACGGGTTAGAAACGAACCCGCCCGTTTTAAATTTTACAAAATGCCGGCTTATGTAAACCAAAAGCGGGGGTTGGCAGTAAATTTAAATTGTTTACCCAAAAATTATGAGCAACGCCGTATTTCTTAAAATTCACCCGGAAAACCCACCCTTAAACCGGATATTACAGGCCGTAGAAATTTTGCGTAAAGGCGGTTTGGTTATTTACCCCACCGATACTATTTACGGGATGGGCTGCGACCTGCACAACCAGCGGGCCGTAGAGCGTTTATGCCAGTTAAAAGGCATTAAACCCGATAAAGCCAATTTGTCATTTATTTGCAGCGACCTGACGCATATTTCGGATTACGCCCGGTCTATCTCTACCCAAACGTATAAGATAATGCGCAAAGCCTTGCCGGGGCCTTTTACGTTTATTTTGGAAGCCAGCAGCAAAGTGCCCAAACTCGCGGGTGCAAAGAAAAAAACGGTCGGCATCCGGGTACCCGATCACCAGATTCCGTTAACCCTGGTAAAAGAGCTGGGCAACCCCATTATAAGCACCTCTATCCGGGACGAAGACGAAATTATTGAGTATAGCACCGACCCCGAACTGATTTTCGAAAAATACAAAGGCCTGGTAGATTTGGTGATTGATGGAGGCTACGGTAAAAATATTCCTTCTACGGTAGTTGATTGTCAGGATGGTTTATGCGAAGTATTGCGGCAAGGCGCCGGCGACATTGAAGCTTATGTTTAACCCATCTATAGGTTTAATATTTAATTCGCCGGATTTCTGACGAAGACTTTGCTTGCTTAAAAATGAGCCATTCAGTTGCCACGGTATAATTACTGTCGCCATTAGCCTAGTTAAACAGATTATTATTTCTACTTAATGGCTGCTATCGCCGGCGTCCTGCCGGTGATTACTTCTGCCGGCCT
>NZ_JBMQUD010000068.1:0-61888 GCF_057359045.1 Adhaeribacter sp. | reverse complement strand
TTCTTTGGCCCAGGTATTATTAAAATTTACCTGCCCGGGCGTGCCCGATGTTTACCAGGGCACCGAGCTGTGGGATTTAAGTTTGGTAGACCCCGATAACCGGCGGGCCGTAGCGTACGAGCAGCGCCAGGAGTGGCTTACCCAACTAGAGAGCCGCGAAGCGCAAGAGCCGGAAACGTTTATTCAGGAGCTTTGGGAGAACCGCGCCGATGCCCGCATTAAACTGTGGCTGGTACATAAATTGTTGCAACTGCGGCAGCAAAATAAAAATCTTTTTGCCGAAGGTGATTATGTTCCCTTAACGGTAGAAGGTAAGTACAAAGATCATGTGCTGGCTTTTGCCCGCCGTTTAAAAGAAAATTTTGTGGTGGTGGTGGTGCCTTTGCATTATAGCCGGGTGGTGCACCAGCAAGGCCGCGTAGAACTAGATGCCGATTGGGAAGACACTAAAGTAATATTGCCCAAAGACGTAACCACCGACTGGGAGAATCTACTATTAGGCATCAAAGGCAAAAGTCAGAAAGGTTTATGCTTAAACGAAATTCTAAAGGGATTTCCTTTTGCCGTTCTGCAATTACAGCAATTTATAAAAGAACGCAATGCCGGTATATTGCTGCACATTACTTCTTTGCCGTCGCCGTTTGCCATTGGCGATCTCGGTCCGGAAGCCAAAGTGTTTGCCGATTTTCTGCACCGGAGCCACCAGCGTTACTGGCAATTATTACCTTTAAGCCCGACCGAAGCCGGACAAGGGCATTCGCCTTACAGTTCTTTTTCCAGCATGGCCGGCAACACGTTGCTCATCAGTCCTGAATTATTGGTAAAAGACGGCTTACTTAGCGGTAAAGATCTGCCGCAATATTACCGTCCGCATACTGGCCAAGCCGATTACGAAGAAGCCCGGGAAATAAAGGAAATATTATTTACCCAGGCCTGGCAGAAGTATAAGGAAGGTTCTTTTGGCACTTTGCAGCAACAATTCGACGAGTTTTGCCGGCAAGAAGCTGCTTGGTTAAATGATTTTTCATTGTACGTAGTATTAAAACAGCATTTCGAAAACAAGGCCTGGTTCCAGTGGGCCGATGAATTCAGACTGCGAGATGTTGATACCCTGGCCCAATTTAGTCTGGAAAACCAGGAAGCACTGGAGAAAACCAAATGGCTGCAGTTTTTGTTCGCCCGGCAATGGCGCGAGCTAAAAACTTATTGCAATAACCGGCGCATCCGGCTTTTTGGCGACATGCCTTTTTATACCAGTTACGACTCCGTAGATGTTTGGGCACATCAGGACATTTTCTGCCTCGACGAAGCCGGTAACATGACCGGAGTAGCCGGCGTACCGCCCGATTTCTTTAGCGAAGACGGTCAATTATGGGGGATGCCAGTTTTCCGGTGGGATGTGCTCAAAGAACAGCAGTACCGTTGGTGGGTAGATCGTATCCGGAAAAATATGGAATTATTCGATTTACTCCGTTTAGATCATTTCCGGGCATTTGCCGATTACTGGGATGTACCCGCCGGCGAAACTACCGCCCGTAATGGGGTTTGGCGAACCGGTCCGCGCGCCGATTTTTTCCAGGTTATTCAGCAGGAGCTCGGTGAACTGGCTTTTGTGGCCGAAGACCTGGGCGAAATAGATGAACCGGTTTATGATTTGCGCGATGAGTTCCGGTTCCCCGGCATGAAAATACTGCATTTTGCTTTTGGCGAAGATATGCCCGAATCGGATTATATGCCGCATAATTACGGTGCCAACTTTATTGCTTATACCGGTACCCACGACAACAACACTACCCGCGGCTGGTACCGCCAGGATGCCGATGAGGATATGCGCCAACGAATAAACCAATACGCCGGCATGGAAGTGAATGAGCAAAATGTACATTATGTGCTCAGCCGGTTAGCTTATGGATCGGTAGCTAAAACCGCAATTTTACCTTTACAAGATGTACTGGGCCTCGACGAAACAGCCCGCATTAATACGCCGGGTGCTGCCGCCGGCAACTGGGGTTGGCGCTTACTACCCGGCCAACTAACCTCGGCTGCCGAGCATTTCTTAAAAGAACTTACCTGGTTGTTTAATCGAGGTTAATCAGCACCAAATAAAAAAGCCAGACTTTAGAGCCTGGCTTTTTTATTTGGCGTAGTTTTAGAACCTGTTCACCTCTTAAAATTGAACCATTATTCTCACCAATGGCTGTGGTCAGTTTGTTAACCTTTTCCGGCCAAATTAATTTAATCTGTACTTAGCTAGCGCCAAACCATTTTATTATTTCTCAAAATCCGGAGTTGGCGCATCTTCTGTTCGTTCCTCCGTAGGTCCGCCGCCCGAACCAATGGTGCTGCTGGAGGTGGCATATCCTTGCGAGGTAGTAGCACTATTTTTTAAATCTTCTGCATTGCGGTTATAAGTAACATCCGTTTCGGCAGTACTTTGTTTACCCTGGCTTCTATCCTGGCTTTTTTCTTTATTATCTTCCATAACTAATGCTGTTTATTTAGTTAAACCTAATTTAGGCTAGGTTATATTAAGCTTACGCGTTTAGGGTTTACTGGTTTAATAAGCACTTGATTCATGAAGGAATTTAGGCGTTGAAGATTGCAGTAGTTAAGCAGAAACTAACTGGCCTAAATTATATAAGAAATCTACCTTCCTGCTATTTGTACCGGCCGTTGATTGGATTGAAGTATTAGAACTATTAAAAATGAGCGATTTAATAATTACTGATTTTACGGGTAATGTTGTGGTTTTGCCTAAATTTGTTTAATATAATTTTTTATTAAGCTAATTAGTTAAAATAGGTATTTGGTACCAAAACACAAAAATTGTAAAATCCATGAAAAATTATTCATATTTAATACTTGCAGCAGTCTTTACTTTCTTTGCCAGTTGCGGGCCGGATAAAAAAAGCAATGCTACTACTACGCTGCCCAATTCGTCGGTTAATGGTACGCCTAATAATCAGGCTATGCCAGATGCTTCGGGAAATAATAACGCCGTGCCAATTACCAGCCCCCAAAGCCAATCTGGTACGCCGGCTACAGCCGTGGCGCTTAACCCAGCTCACGGTATGCCTAACCACCGTTGCGATATTGCGGTAGGTGCGCCGTTAAACTCCTCGCCCCAGGCTCAATCGAATGGTCCGGTCGTGCCCAAGCTGCCGGCTCCAACCCTTACTGTACCCACGCAAGGCTCGGTTGCTGCCGGCACCAATCCTGCCCATGGTCAGCCAGGCCATGATTGCTCTATTCCGGTAGGAGCTCCTCTTAAAAAACTCTAAAAGAAATACTAATGTAGAATAATGCAATATTGTTCGATGACTGAGGCGCAGAATACTTTGGCACAGTCCCAAGAAAGTTTGATCAGCCGCTGATCAAGCAATTCATCGAGCTCCAGCAGAAAGCTCGTCAGAAAAGATGACAGCTGTAGCGAAAAAATGCGGGCCAGCCGGAAAACGTCTTAACCATAACCTGCAATATTAGCTTGTCCTGACAAAGAAGAACCTCCAGTTTAAGTGATATTGCTACCACTTAAACTGGAGGTTCTTCTTTTTTATCCCTAACAAATTTAAATTGGGGATACTTCATTTTTTTTATTTCTGCACAAAAAGGCAAAACTATACTTTAAGCAAAATCGGTATGGTAGCTATCCAGGTTTTTCGGGTTAGATCCGTATTGATTGTCGCCGTAGTTGCTATCGGTACACAAAAGAACAAACAACCAGATTGCCCCTACTAACGGAATAAGTACTATAAAATAAAACCATCCGCTTTTGCCTACATCGTGCAGCCGCCTTACCGTTACCGCTATACTGGGTATAATTATAAATAAGTTATACAACACGTAAATATAACCGTAGCCAATACCCCCAAAAGTAGTACCCAATACATTATCGAGAACAGCTATTATCATGGTTATTAAAAAATTGACCAGCACAAACATCCAGAATTCTTTGCGTCTGGCACGGCCACTAAATCCAGCGTAGTTTTTTAATACAGCTAAATACCAATTCATATCGGGTTTATTAAGGGTTAGTTGATGATTTTCTGTTAATTATAATATTTAAAAACCTAAATACCTTAATATTATGTATATATATTTTTACGGGTAAGTAAGGCAAAAATAATAGCTATAGTGCTTTAGCTTTAGTTTAGATATTTTACTAAAAGTGTTGCTTAATTAAGAGATGAATATTTTCATGCAGTAAGCAAGCGCCGCATCTAAATGCAAGAGGTATCATTTTAAATTTACAAATCCATAACGTAAAAACATCCCAGATAAAATACCGGTAGTTACCGCCTCTTTTAGTTAAATTTTAATGGCCCACTCCTCCCGCATATTGCGGCCACGCAAGGCATTCGCTTCTTTATCGCCTTTAAACTTTTCATTTTTCGGATTCCATTTTAAGGGTCGTTTTAGTTCGTAGGCAATATTGCCCAGGGTACATACGGTGGCCGTGCGGTGGCCAACTTCTACATCGCAGATTGGTTTTTCGCGGGTGCGTATGGCTTGCAGAAAATTTTTATAATGATCTTCGCTTAAATAAACATGCTTTTCGTTGGGGCCAATAACCTGGGTTTCTAATGTGCTGGGCGTAGTTACTAATTTACCGCGTTGTACATCTATCTGGCCTTTAGTACCAATAAACCGGATGGCATTATTTTTACCAAAATCTTCGTGGGTCATGGTAATGCCGTTGGCGTATTTGTAAGTTAAATATTTAATTTCTTTGCCGTCGGGCGGAATAATGGCCACCGGGCCGCTGTTATCCATATCTAAAGCCCATTGCCCAATATCAAACATGTGTGCGCCCCAATCGGTCATGCCGCCGCCGCCAAAACCTTTGTAATCGCGCCACCGTGCCCAGAATGTAGCCGTGGGGTCGGGTGCCAGGTAATTATGGAAAGGTTTGTATTCGTTAGGCCCCAGCCACATATCCCAGTTTACGCCGGTCGGTACCGTTTCGGCCCCTAATGTATACGGCAACGGCGGCCCACCCACATTTACTTTTACCGTTTGTATATCGCCAATGTATCCATTTCTGATTAACTCTACGGCCTGCCGGAACTCTTTCCAGGAACGCTGCATGTTGCCCGTCTGGAAAACCCGGTTGTGTTTACGGGCAGCATTTACCATAGCGCGTCCTTCTTTTATGGAGAGCGAAAGCGGTTTTTCGCAGTAAATATCTTTACCGGCTTCGGCTGCCCGTACCGCCTGTACTGCGTGCCAGTGATCGGGGGTTACAATTACGACTGCATCCACATCAGGGCGAGCCAAAACTTCCCGAAAATCATTGTAAGTTTTACAACTCTCGTACTTTTCCTGCCCGGCTTTTTCGGCATAGAACTGATTTACTTTGCTGGTAAAACTATCTAATTTACTTTGGTAAACATCGCAAGCCGCTACAATTTGGGCTTCATTGGTTTTCAGAAAATTACCCCGCAAACCATTACTTTGCCTACCCGTGCCAATAAATCCCAGGTTTATCATGTCGCTGGGGGCTACGTAGCCTTTACCGCCCAATACATAACGGGGCACAATCAGAAAAGCCGAAATGGCCGCTGCTTTACCAATGAACTGCCGCCGGGAAATAGAAGCGCTTTTGTTGTAATCTTTTTGCATGATTTATTATTTGGTGGATATAAGAAAGTTTAAATTAAATAATTTAAATATAATTCGCCAATTATGAATGAATGTATCTTAATCCAATATAATCTAGCGTACTTAGTATCGGCATAGGCGTCGCCAAGCTTTTAAATAAAACCTTTCACCTTATTTATCCGTAACATAAAAGTTTTATTCAAAGCCATAATGCTTAGCCCAAAACTCAAAATATTCAGCATTGTTTATCAATGCAATATTTTTAATAGCAGGTTAATCTAATTTATTTCTGGTTAGCACAACTTGTTCAAAATATTTACCCGCATGACTTAGCTAAAGCTGGTATTCTTTAACCTTAGGGAAAATTCCCCACTACTTCCCTTTACAATTTAATTACCAGTAAAACCAACTTCTTCAATTAACTTTATATGGGCACAGACCTAGTTATTACCGCTTTACCATTTTCGAAAAACAATGATGAAATTTACCGTTTGTTGGTAGAAAATATTACCGACTATGCTATTTTTCTGTTAGATCCGGATGGTTATGTAGCAACCTGGAATGCCGGCGCTAAACGTATTAAACAATTTGATGCCGAAGATATTATTGGCCGGCATTTTTCTACATTTTACACCCCCGATGCCCAGGCCATTGATTATCCGGCTTATGAACTACAGGAAGCCACCAAGTTGGGCCGCTTCGAAGACGAAGGCTGGCGCATACGAAAAGACGGTACTATGTTTTGGGCCAATGTAGTTATAACACCACTCTGGGATGAGAATAAACGATTACTGGGCTATACCAAAATTACCCGCGATTTATCGGAAAGAAAAAAAGCCGAAGATGACTTGTTTAAGGCTTACGAAGAATTAAAAGATAGTGAAGAGCGCTACCGCCGCCTGGTTAGTGGGGTAAGCGATTACGCTATTTTTATGTTAGACCCGGCCGGCAATGTAACCACCTGGAACGAAGGAGCCCGTAAAATTAAAGGCTACGAAGCGCATGAAATCATAGGCAAATACTTTTCTAAATTTTATAGCCGCGACGCCATAAAACAAGGTTACCCGGAATATGAATTAAGAAAGGCTAAAGCCGACGGCCGCTTTGAAGACGAAGGTTGGCGCTACCGCAAAGATGGCTCGGCTTTTTGGGCCAGTGTAGTTATTACGGCTATTAGAAACCACCGGAACGAGCTAATTGGGTATTCTAAAATCACCCGCGACCTGACCGAAAAAAAACAACTGGAAGAACAGCTTTACCGGATAAACGAAGAGTTAAAAGAAAGCGATGAAAAAGCCCGGCTGTTAATAAACAGTGTGCAGGATTACGCCATTTTAATGCTAAACCCGGACGGTTTAATTGTAAGCTGGAACGGTGGGGCGCAGCGCATAAAAGGCTATGAACCCAAAGAAATTATTGGCCGACATTTTTCAATTTTTTATTCGCGCGAAGCCATTCAGAAAGGTTTTCCGCAGTTTGAGTTAAGCCAGGCGCTCGAAAAGGGTCGCTTTGAAGACGAAGGCTGGCGCATACGCAAAGACGGCACCGCCTTTTGGGCTAACGTAGTTATTTCGCCGGTTTTTAATTCAGATAAACGCCTGCTGGGCTACGCCAAAGTTACCCGCGACTTAACCGAACGCCGCCGCAACGAAGAGCTTATGCAAAAAAACCAGGAATTGAGTAGCATAAACAACGAACTGGATAATTTTGTATACACTGCCTCGCACGATTTAAAAGCCCCCATTGCTAACTTAGAAGGTTTGTTAATGGCCTTGCGCGAAGACTTAAGTGAGAATGTGTACCAGCACGAAGAAGTGCTGACTTTAATGGCCAACTCTTTGCATACCCTTAAAAATGTAATTACCGATTTAACCGAAATTACCAAACTACAGCAGAAAAGTGACAGTCCTGAAGATGTAAATATTCTGGATTTGATTAATGAAATAAAAGAAAGCTTAAGAGAACCTATCGCCAACAGCCATGCCGAAGTAATTATTCAGAAAGTTGATTGTAAAAGCCTGAATTATTCCCGCAAAAACTTACGCAGTATATTATTTAACCTTATTTCCAACGCCATTAAATACGCCGCCCCGTCAAGGCCGCCGCAGGTACTTATTAATACCCAAATATTACCAAATAAAACCTGCCTGATTTCCGTTGCCGATAATGGCTTAGGCATTGCCGCAGATCAGATAAACAAAATATTTACCATGTTTAAACGGGCTCATACTCACGTAGAAGGCTCAGGCATTGGGTTATATCTCGTTAAAAAAATATTAGATAATACCGGCGATAAAATTTTGGTACAAAGCGAAGAAGGCAAAGGCTCGGTGTTTAATGTTTATTTTAAACAAAATTCATATAAGTAATAATTACATATTTGGATTTATGCAATCAATTATTTATTCACAGGTATAAATAAGCTTTATTTTGCTTTAGACTTTAAGTAGCGGTTATAATTTATTCAGAAGTATTAAAAATAAAGGCGCTGGGTGTACAGCGCCTTTTCTGTTAAAGAGCTTGTTTCGTGTTTTCCTAAATAGACTAACCGCTGCCATTGGTGGTGTTATCACTGCCAATTATTTAGCTTTTTCTCAACTACTTGCCGGTGAAAACACGCGGCAAGGGCAAACGTTCATGCTATTTCCAAAACGCTAAATAACTTCCAAGTAAATATTAATACATTTTCTTCTTAGATAAAACCCTATACTGTTTAATAGAGAAGTAAGAAGTTTTAAATTTCATCCACTGTTTATTTTTATTAATTTAAATAATCGCATTTTAATTTCTAAAAATTTATCTTTCTGTATGCTTAAATATTATGTATTTCTTCTTTTGGTTGTAGTACTAAATATTGCTACCAATACCAATGCCCACGCCCAGCAAACCGAAACGGGTAAATATATTTTTGAACAGGATAAAAAAGTAGTTAAAGAGCAAGCGGGTCCGCATGCCGGCGGCGGCACGAGCGTAGGCTATAGTTTTTTTGATGATGTTAAGGATTTTTATACTGCTTTTAAAAAACGCGTGTTAAAACCCGGCTCCTCTATTGGGTACCATTTGCAAAAAGAAGATGAAATATATTATATCCTGAGCGGCACTGGCCAGATGAAAATGAACGGTAAATCTTTTGCGGTTAAACCCGGCGATGCTATTTTAACCCGCCCTGGCAGTTCGCACGGCTTAACACCCGACCCGAATACGGAATTAACCTTAATTATTGTTTATCCTAAAAATAAATAAGCGCTTTTTGGGCATAAAAAAAGCTCCATAGTTTAACGGAGCTCTTTTATGTAGATTAACTTATAATATTCTTAAAATACTAAGATTATATATTCCTATCTCTGCAAATGGCTAATTAAGCCAATTTCCAGCCATTTTGGTACTCACGTTTTACAAACTGGTTGGCTTCTTCAAAATTGGTAATGCGGGTATTGGCACCATCCCACAACAGCTTTTTACGGCCAGGGTAAGTAAAGCCTTTACCATCGGCAGTTGGGTTACGCAAAGTATAACTCCGGATAGCCAGGTTACCCATGAGCACCGTTTCGGTAAGCGGCCCGGCATAATCGAACGAAGATGTTAACGCTTTGTGCTGCGGACTGTTGTAACCGGCTTTACACGCTTCCTGCCAAGATAAATTATGTCCGAATTCGGGCACATTGGGCGTAGCCGGTACCGGCGTGCTGTTTATAACTTGCCCATTATTTAAAAATACTTTTGGGTTAAGGCCATAAGTGCCGCAGTTCATTACTCCTTTGGTACCAATCATAAATACCCCGTTAGCTCCATCGGGTTCGCTTAACTGGGCATCGGCCGGTATAATATCGGGCCGGAACGCGCGAATACCACCATCAGACCAGGTCATGGTAATCGGGGTTTTATTTTTAGCGGTAGCCGGAAATTTTAACTGCACGTGCGACGATGGCGGTGCACCTTCGGGTAAATATTCGGGAGTCCAGTCTTTCAGGAACACTGAACCAACACTAGCTTCTACTTCGGTGGGGTAACCTAAACCCAATACACGGAAAGGCGGGTCGATGAGGTGACAGCCCATATCTCCCAAGGCACCGGTACCAAAGTTCCACCAGCCACGCCACTTAAACGGGTGGTAAGCCGGAGTATAACCTACTTTAGTAGCCGGACCAATCCATAAATCCCAGTCTAAAGTATCGGGCGCTACGCCGCTTGGCTGCGGTACCGGAATACCTTGTGGCCAAACCGGCCGGTTGGTCCATACGTGTACCGTATGCACATCGCCAATTACGCCATCGTTAAACCACTGCATCATTTGCTTTTGCGTGGGGTTAGAGGCGCCCTGGTTGCCCATTTGGGTCACCACTTTGTATTTACGGGCAGCTTCGGTTAGTAAGCGGGCTTCATAAATATTATGGGTTAAAGGTTTTTGCACGTACACGTGTTTGCCCAACTGCATAGCGGCTAAAGCTACGGCCGCGTGTGTATGGTCAGCGGTAGATACCGTAACGGCATCAATGTGCTTCCTTTCTTTTTCCAGCATTTTCCGGAAATCTTTGTAAGGCTTGGCTTTGGGGTGTTTGGCAAACTGATCTTTGGCGAAGTTCCAGTCTACATCGCACAAGGCTACAATGTTGTTGGCCCCGTTGTTAAACGCATTATTTACGTCAGAAAAGCCTTTACCCGCAATACCTACACCGGCAATATTTAGTTTATCGCTGGGGGCAATAAATCCTTTACCCAATACGTGGCGCGGGAAAATAAAAAAACTACCGGCAGCAGCCAAGGCGCCGGTTTTAAGAAAATCCCGACGCGAAGTCGTTGTTTTTTCTTTTTCTTTATGTGTCATGATTTAAATAAGGTGGTGATGAGCAAAATTATTTTGTGATTCTGTAGAAAATTAGAAGAAAACTTTGAAAAAAACAGAAAAAATAAAATCCAGGTTTAAATTTTAGGAGGCAATATAATTAATAATCTAAAAAATAACCTTGTTTACATTAAAGTTTCAGAACATTAAAAATGTATTAAAAGTTTATAATTAAATAATACCATTTGTTGGTGAAAGAAACAAATGGCTTATAATAGGATTTTCTACCCTTTAGTTTAAGATTACCTTTATTTAAAGTTATTTTTATCAAACCTATCGCTATTAATGTTCCAATAGCTTAGACTAAAACCTTGATTATCTGCATTGATTGAGTTACTTAACCAGACAAAACATATCTTACATTATTGATTAGTTAATGTTCCGCAGCTGGCGCATTAGAATTTAATTTTAGGGTTCACTCTTCTACTTCAAGAATGATGGTTGAGAGGGTTTAAGCTGATTCATTTGTTGTGTAACATCAATTATTTATATAAATATCTTAATAGCAAACTCATAAGAGCTTATACTTTAAAACTGACTACTTATTTCAGAATTAATCATTTTAAACAGATGCTTGTTTGATGGGATTAATAATATCGGCAAAGGGCTGCTCTGCTCCTTCTACGTACCATTTTACATCAATACAAAATTGTTTATTTAAGGTTAAGGAAAGCCAGTTACGTGCCCCCAAGATGTGGCGCTCCGTACCCGGAAAATTTAATAAGCGAGCAGTAATATCCGGATCTAAAACTTCCGTTTTCCCGGCTAATAATTTTTCCATCATATACACTACTAAGGCCGGCGGCGGCAGGTTAACCATGGCCGAAGAAGTAAGCTGATTAATAATTTTAGCTTCGGAAGGTATATTTGGCGTAGCTGTGTTTTGTAAATAGCCCCTGAAAGCCACGTGCGCATCGCCGGAAACCAGGGTTACCCGGCAGCCAGTTTCTTGCATAAACTTAAATAAAGTTTGGATCAGGCTAAGTCGTTCGTGCTGGTGGGCGCGGCTGAGCCACTGGTCTTTTAAATCGTCTTCCATTCGTTGGCGGTTCGGCCAAAAATCAAGAAAAGATTCGAGTAAAGTTAAATCGGCGTTTACAATGGGTATGCCCGACATAACCAGCAAGTGCTTGCAAGCCGATTGGTCATTATTATCAGGTAAAGTTTTTTTGGTTAGTGCTCCGTATAGCCAGGTTTTTAAACGCTGCCAGGTTTCCGGGCTCATTACCTGCTGCAGCGTACGCTCCGAACGTAAATCCAGGGCTACAATCGCCAAATCGCCCAGGCGGTAAGCATAGCTAAAACCCTTGTGACCCAATAAAGTTGCCTCACCTAAGTCGTCGTCGTGTTTGGCTTGTAACTGAAACAACCGGAAGTGCTCCCGTGCCATGTTATAAATTCCTTTAAACACCGGACTATTCTGCAGTGCAGGTTCATAAGATCCCCAGCCATCAAAAATATTGTGGTCGTCCCACATCATCAACGTCGGAATCTGGCTTAAAATGGCGGCCGGTAGTTTCTGCTGCCACATTTGCAGGTACAATTCGAAATAAAATTGTGCTACCTGGCGCTGCATGTCGTCGGTAAAAGAAATTGGTAACCGCTTCTTTAACTTTATATTTAGCCAATGGCGCAGAGCCGGTACGTTTTCCCACAAAGAGTCGGAGTAAATTTGGTCGCCGCCTAAAAAGAAAAGATGATAAGGATGCTGCTGGTGTACCTTTTGTAAGTTTTTCCAGAGAGCATTTTTATTTTTAACTTTGTTTACATCTTGCAAATTGTGTACGCCAAAGCAGGAACCATAACTGATACGCAGCGCCAGGTTAGTTGCCGGCACTACATACTGGAAAGGTTGGCCACCATTTACGGTGTAATTAACTGTTTGCTCCGTATTATTTTGTTTAACCGACCACTCCAATCGCCAGAGATAATACCCGTTAAAAATTTTTAGCAGAACAGTTTTCGCAGCTGTGTAGGAATGGCCCAGAACCGAGAAGGTAAGCTGGGGCGGCTCCGGTGTATCGCGTTGTACCACCAGCGCCGAGGTACACCAGCAGCCATCTTTAATTCCGCGAAACCCCAAAACTGGGCCCATTAATAATTTACCCGACATAAGCTAAGTTTTTCCGGTATAAGCTTTTTGCCGGCAATTGTTACAAGTTTCTTTAAATGATTTGCGGGAGTATTTGGCTTTAGGCTTTTATCAGGGTAAAAGGAATATTGATATCGTGTGTTCTTAAGAACAATACTAATGAATATTAGTACTGATTTAGCAAGTTTATATATGCTTAATAATGCGGCTAAATTTCTATAATCAACCTAGAAATATTAAATCTTAAAAGAACTTAAATAATCAGAAGCAGTAAATTTTGCGTTCCGAAGCAAATAATACAGCTGTAACTAACTTTAGGTCCATTAGCTTGTGATAATTATAATATTGCTAGCTTTTTAAACGGGTAATAAAGTTGATGCTGATAACAAACATAAACTGCTACTGGCATTTATTTTTAATCAATTCACGTCTTCTTTATTTCTTTTCGTGTTATAAGCCAAGACCTGGCTAATCCGGCTTATGGGTTGCAACCCCTCCTATACTTTGGCGTTAAAATATTCTTAAACTCATAAAACTCCACAACTATGACCGAAGAGATGCACCAAAGTAAAGACGATAAATTTATTCCCATGACCTCGGTATCGAGCGGTAAAGGCCGCGAAGTGCGACCCGATGTTTATTATTACACAAACCAAATTGTAAACTTTGTATTAATTGGTAACCCGGCCAGTGGTAATTGGGTGTTAGTAGATGCGGGCATGCCCAAGTCAGCTAAAGAAATTCTGGCAGTATGCCGTAACCGGTTTGGGGAGAACAGTCGGCCAGCGGCCATTATTCTGACCCACGGCCATTTTGACCACGTTGGCGGCTTGGTTGGAATATTGGAAGAATGGCCGGTACCGGTTTATGCTCACCCTTTGGAGTTTCCGTTTTTAACCGGAGCCCAAGCTTACCCCGAACCCGACATTACGGTAGAAGGAGGACTATTGGCTAAAATTTCGGCTATTTACCCCCACGAGCCCATCAATATTTCTCCGGCTTTACAACCGCTGCCTGCCGATGGGTCCATTCCTTTTCTGCCGGACTGGCGCTGGGTACCCACACCTGGCCATTCGCCGGGGCAAGTAGCCTTGTTCCGCGATCAGGACCGTACGTTAATTTCGGCGGACGCTTTTATTACTGTACAACAAGACTCGATGTATAAAGTCTTGATCCAGAAAGAAGAAGTTTGCGGACCGCCGGTTTATTTAACCACCGATTGGGCTGCCGCGTTCGAGTCGGTGAAACGTTTAGAAGCTTTAAACCCCAATTTAGTTGTACCGGGGCACGGCACTTACATGGAAGGCGCAGCCCTAACCCAGGGCCTGCACCGATTGGTTCAGGAATTCCAAAAAATTGCAGTACCGGACTACGGCAAATTTGTCCCGAAAAATAGTTAAGTTATACCAAATCGTATTTATAAACTTCCATAGCTATTTTGTTCAAAGCGCTAACCCGCCAGGTTTTAAAACCTGGCGGGTTTAGATACGGCAGCTTCTTTTCACTATTGGGTGTTATCTAAATATTGCTTTAAAATAAAAAAGCACCGGCTTCCAGTAGCGGTGCTTTTTTATTGGAGTTAAAAAAGAAAAGCTGCTATTGGTTTAACAATCGGCTTTAACTTACTTATTATTTTTACAGGTTACGCTTAGGTCCGTTTACACCAAAAGTAAGGGTTCCGCTGCCCGGTTTACCATCGGCCGAAATACCTTCGGCAATTGCCCGGTAAGTAGTATTGCGGTCGGCGGTATAAAAGGTAACTTCAGCAACACCTTGTTCGTTGGTTTTAACGGCCGGGTTCCAGTACAGCGTAGTGCGTAAATCAGGTTCAGTTGCGCTGGGAGTAGGCGCTATATAGCGCGGACTGTAAAACTCCCGCACTTTGCTATAACCTTTAGCCTGGTGGGTAATAATGTACGTACCGGGCCGCACCTCTACGGGCTCCTCGTTGCCTCGTTTGGTAAATAAAGCAATAACCCCGCCCGAAGCCTGGCCGCCGTAAATACTGGCACTAGCCGCATTTTTCAAAATTTCGACGCGGCTAATATCAAACTGGTTGATGCTACCAACGGTACCTTCCGAAACCGGCATTCCATCCAGCAAATATAGCGGCGATTCCTGCTGTCCCCGAATACTGGCCCGGAACTGATTAG
This sequence comes from Adhaeribacter sp., assembly GCF_057359045.1. NCBI lineage: Bacteria > Pseudomonadati > Bacteroidota > Cytophagia > Cytophagales > Hymenobacteraceae > Adhaeribacter > Adhaeribacter sp. The sequence goes on along the minus strand of NZ_JBMQUD010000068.1, from coordinate 47,199 downwards.
GCCCCGAGCGGTACACTTGCAAACCAGCTACGCGGCCCTGCAAACTTTCAATAATATTGCCGGAGGGTGCTACTGGTAAAGCATTGCCACTAATTATGGCATCGGCTTGCTGGTGTAATTTAAAAGGCTGCACCATATCTTTCTCTCCTTTTATTTCTACTGTTTTAAGTAAAACGCCCCGTAACGTATAAGCCTGGTCGGTTTGCGCAGCCGTTGCTAATTGCCGGTAACTGGCTTTTAAAAAATCGGGGCTGGTGCTGGCCATTAAGCCGGAAGTCCAGGGTGTAGTAAAGGACGGTAAAGCCGGCACAAAGGTATTATCAGCCATTTTAACTTTTAGGTTTTCCCGGCGGCCACGGGCATCGGTACCCTGTACTACAACATCTATAGTGCCGGTATAATCAAAACCTTCGAAGGCAAATCGGCCCTCTTGGTCGGTTTCGGTAGTAATAAAAGTTAGGTGCTGGCCTTGCAGGTATAATAGCGCTTCTCCTTCTGCGATTGCTTTTCCTTTGTTGGTTACCAACTGCCCCCGGATAGCTAGATCTAATTCGTTGTTGTATTTGATAGCCGGGAAATTACCAGTTGTAATCTCTTGCCAGCCAAACCGGCGCCAGCCCTGGGTAAGTAATAAATTAGTAAGGGCTTGTTTTCTGGCCAGGGTATTTTCCGCAAAATAATAACCTGGTTGCTCTACCTGGCCTTTTAAGTCAGAAGTAAGTAATAAATGCGTTTTTAAGTTAAGGCTATTTTGCGCAGGTTTAACCAATTCATCGTCGGTTATGGCCAAAGCAAAGTCGGTACTAACGGGTTTGCCTTGATTATCTTTTGCCGTTAAGCGCAGGGTTACCTGGTCGCGGCCCGCATACGTTTTTTTATTAGTGGCTAAGGTTAACTGCAAATCATCCTGCCGATCGACAAAAACCAACCTTTCGGCCAAAGGTTCGCCATTGGTGCGGGCCAGATTAAACTGCACAATTCCGGTCGGAAAATCTTTTTTAGCCACAGTAACACGGTAAGGCTCACCGGCTGGCACTTTAATTTGTTGGGCAAAAGGTAAATTTTGGCGGCTAATACCGGTTAATACCAATGCATCAGGCTTACCAGTGTTGCCAGTAACAGTAATCAAAATATTGTCTGCGTCGGCATTCTCCTCTATAGCCAACACATAACCGGTAGTCTTAACCGCTGGCAAAGAGAATTCCAGCGTTTGGCCAGCTTGGTTGTTAATCCGGGCTACATACTTCTTTCCCGCCGCCGGCTGCAATAAAAACGAACCCATACCCAAGTGTTGAACGGCAAAATCTACTACTTTTCTATTTTGATCGTCGTAAACAGCCCCTTTAATGGCAGTACTGGCTCCGTTACTACCAATCGCTTTAAAAGCTACCCGGCTATCTAAACCAGCTACCAAATCACCTCCTTCGGGAAAAAACTGCAAATCTATATTATTTGTATTTAGTGTAGCCGTGTTGGCTGGAGTATTGGAGCCCAGAACAGTTAACTCCCGACTAAAGAAATTCTCTTCACCAAAGTTGCGCATCCATTGGGTGTAAGCTACTAAACGGTAATTGCCCGCCGGTAAATCGGTAGGTAAAGCTATATCGCCGGTAGCGTGGCCATTTTCGGCTTTTAAGGTTAAACGTTCTACGGGTTGGTTTTGGGCGTTAAGTAAATCTACGTATAGTATGCCGCTTTTACCTGAAGGACGCAAACTACCGGCATCCAAGACGTAACCTTTCAGCCAAATATCCTGGCCCGGTGCGTAATACGGTTTATCGAGCTGCACGTAAACTTTCTCGGGGGCATACTGGCTGCGCCAGGTTTGCAGGTTAGCCTGAATCTTTTTTGTTATATCTCCCGGAGGAGCTACAAAAGCAGTTAATACCAAAAATAATATTGGTATTAAATATATTAATTTATTTAATTTAATTTTTTGCATATCTAAGTATATTAATAAACCCAAGGTTTGTATTTACTTCTTTTTATATACTTATACGTGCAATAATCATTCCTTAGTACAATATTTTTAAATTATTGAATACATATTTAAATCCTTACTTTCTCTAAACTGATATTAATAGGAAATAGTAAATGAAGTTAATATTTTGTGTTGTTCCTGCTGATGAAGTTTCAGGCAAAGAAGCTGTTTAGCATTTTATAAATTGAGTGGAGCAGCTGCACTTTGTGGTGTTTTTTACGAGTGGGTATGCTGGCAGTAGCGTTAGAAAGTAAATTTGATACACCTATTTTATTACTAATAAATGTAACTACATGAAAATTTAATATCATTTCTGATTGTAGTATTTATTCCGTTTCCTGTAGGTACCCAAATAAAGGGTCTTGATTTCAACTATCCTGAATCTAAAATAAATTTAGAATATTTTTGGGTTCACATATTAATACCGAAGATTTTCTTGGCGAAATAAGAAGACAACATCTTGTATTTGCGCTGGCAAAATTTACCATAACCCAGGAGGAAAAAGTAGAAGATGTTCAGGTATATTTAAGTACTTCCGATAAGCTAACAGAAAAGCTAATAGCTGCGATTAAGAAAAGTAGTGGCTTTTGGCAACCTTCAGATTCAACAGGTAAAATGTTAGCGAATAAACTTTATTTCTCCCCATCACTTACTCCGTAATGAGTGGCCTAATAGAAATAAGCACGCTCAAAGAAAGTAGCGCCTTCATGTACAACTATATTCTTAATATTTGGCCCCAATGTAAAGCAGACGAGTCTTGTTATATTTTTGATAAAATGAATTGATATAGTTTTAATTCATTAAATTAAATAACGCCCTTATAAGAATAGGCGAAGCTGGCGGAAGAATTCAGGTAAATACTAAAGCCGGATAGCAGCATTTTTACAACACTTCTTTAACCTGATTGTCTTTTTTTCTTTGCAGATACTTCGTTAAGCAAAATGCTCCGCCATAATTTCTTCCAACACTTTTTTGGTAAGGGGTTTATTTACCAAGCGGGCAATATTAGCCTGTTTTACTTTTTCTACATCGTACGGGTTTAATGAGGTAGTAAGCATAATAATTACAACGGTCTTTTTCTGGTCGAAGTTGAGATCTTTATAAGCCTCCAAAAATTCAAAACCGTCCATTACCGGCATATTAATATCCAGCAAAATAAGGTTGGGGCAGCTTGTACCGGGACAATTATCCTGAATAACACCCAATGCTTCTAACCCATTGCGGGCAACAAGCAATTTTTCGGTAGCGTCTAATCTTTTAAAAAGCAATTCATTTAAAAAATTGGCGGTATCATCGTCGTCTACCAGCAAAGTACAGGCTATTTTATTCATTTTAAATTAAGTTAAAGGGTATTTACTTCAGGTACACTGCAACTGGTTCGCAACAATGGGGAAATAAACATAAAAAACCGATCCTTCCCCTACTTTACTTTCTACTTCTATTTTGCCGCCGGCGTTTTGGATAATTTTTTTCACCATGTATAACCCTATGCCGGTGCCTTCAACGTGGTTGTGCAACCGCTTAAACATGGCAAAAAGCTTTTGTTCTTTTGCTAAATCAATGCCTAAACCATTATCCCGTACCGATAGCACCAAGAAACCTGGTACATTCCGGCAATATAAGTGTACCACTGGTTCCCGCAACGGAGACGAATATTTAATTGCATTGGATAGTAAATTATAAATAATACTACGTAAGTTTTTCCGGGAAAAACGTATGGTCGGGCATAGCCTTGCATCTACTTCTATCCGGGCCTTGGCCGTTGCAATTTGCGGAGCCAAGTCTAGCTGTACATCGTTTATTACCGCTAACAAATTAACCGGTGAAGCCGTCGGATTGTTTTCTTTTTGCAATTTGGTTATTTCGGTTAAATGGCTGATGGTCTCTTTAAACCGTTGCACCGACTCCTGAATTAATTCTATGGTACGCTGTACGGTTCTGGGTTGTAGGTGTTCGGCGGGTAAAAGATCTACTAAGGCTGCCATTAAGCCTTCTATATTCAGAATAGGTGCTTTTAAATCGTGTGATGCGGTATAAATAAAATTATCTAAATCTACATTGGTACGCATTAATTGCTCATTGGCATTGCGTAACTCGTGGTTTACCTGGGCCAATTCATCGGCTAACTGCTTGGCTTGCTGCTCACTTTCTTCTACGGCCTGGCGGGCCAGTACCTGGTCGGTAATATCGTGCACCATGGTATAAAAACCAATTACTACACCGTTTCGTACATCGGGCACATAACTGGTTCGGATATGTTTCACAAAATCTGGCCGGTAAGGCATATTGGCCTCAAAATCGAGCCTTTCTCCGGCCAGGGCTCTTTTAATATAAGCTTGAACATTCGCGTACGCTTTTTCGCCTATAATCACTCTGATTGGCTTACCCAAAAGCGCTTCGGGTTTTAAATTAAACCAAGCTTCGTAAGCCTGATTGGCAAACCGGTATTTCTCTGCCTGATCCAGATAACCGATTAATACGGGTAAGGCATCGGTAATAAGGCGCATTTGGCGGGCACTTGCTTCAATAGATTGGCGGGCAACAACCTGGTCGGTTACTTCAAATACAAAAACCAGAACGCCATCTATTTGCCCCTGTTCATTAAAACGTGCCTGCTGGATGTATTTAAAATAGCGGTCTTCTAATTTGCCGTCGCCAGGCCGGGCTAAGGGCACGAGCAATTCTTTTTCTACATGCGTATTGCCGGTTTCGTAAACTTCCCGAAAGGTTTTGTAAACCGGATGATGTTCTATTTCGGGTATTACCGCCAGAATAGGTTTACCCAATATACCGCGGTCCGGAAATAACGCTTCATACGCTGGATTAACCAATTCATATACCAGATCAGGGCCACTTAAGATAGAGATAGCAGTAGGCGCTTCCATAAAAAGCCGTTCCAGGCGTTTGCGTTGGTGGTCGGCTTCGGTCCGGGCCTGCTGCATGGCCTTGGTTCGTTCTACTATTTTGGCTTCCAGCTGCTCATTCAGGGTTTGTACCTGCCGGCGGGCCAGTACTTGTTCTGTTACTTCGTAGGCAAAAACCAGAATACCATCTATTTCGCCATCGGGGTTATGCGTAGGCTGATAAATAAAATTATAAAAATTCTCTTCTAAAGGTTTGCCCGTATTATCGTGGTCTAATTGTACCAATCTTTCGTGAGCACTAATGGTTTTTCCGGTTTGATAAACATTGTCCAGGAGTTCAAATATTCCCTGACCGGCTAATTCTGGCATTGCTTCGGCAATAGGTTTACCAATAATAGACCGGTTGCCGACTAAAGCCTGGTAAGGCGGATTAACTAGTTTAAAAACATGATTCGGGCCGGTTAAAATGCAAATCATAGCCGGCGTATCCATAAAAATGCTATAAAGCTGTTGCAGTATAAAATCAGCATCGGCCCGGGTGGCTTGTGATCTTATGTGACTATCGCGTAAAGCTTTGTCCAGAGCTTCCCGGTTCTGATTAAATACATCGGTATAGGCGGCAACCAATAACTGGCCACTACGATGCGCCGCCACATGGAAAAAGATCTCCTGCCCTTCGTTTATATAACTTATATCAAACTGGCTAGGAATATTTGTTTCAAAAACTTGTTTATAAAAATTAAAAACGCCGGTCTGATCGGTGTCCGGATAAGATTGTAACAATGATATTCCGGGTTGCTCGGGTAAACCCAACATACGTTGCCCAGCCGGATTTACGTACTCCATTATAAAATCAACAACTTCTCCTGCAGGGCCAAATACCGGGCGTAAAATGTTAACTGCCGTAAGCGAAACATTCAGGAGTGCCTGCAGCATATCTTCAGCGTTTGTTAAATCGGAGAGCAATGCTGTTAAGGGGTTAGCAAAGGAGTCAGGCATTCAATAATTAATTATTCAGTAAAAAGCGGTTGTAAATGGATAAAAATAAATCAGAAAGTTTTTGCGCAGTAGGGTTCATAAACCCTTCTCTTTCTGACCTAAATCTAAATTTTACTGTGTTAATTAACTGATAAAAGAATAAAATGTTTTTAAGAATTTTATTTTAATGCCTTAAGGAAAGGCATTGGTTAACTTCAGACTTTAAAATCTTCATGCACTAAGGTTTAAAGCCATAAAGCAGGCTTAACCAAATAATTATTTTTTAGAAATGTATTTTTGATAAAACAACAGTAACCGCTTAATTAGCGAGTTCTCGTTAATTCTTACAATGGTTGTATCAAACCCATTAAGCTGGAACTTTTTGGATTTCCGGAGCGGGCTTATGCCACTCATCAGCGTTTTTAATGCCTAGTTTCTGGGCATCGAATACCGGATCTAAGCCAGCTTTTTTCTGATTTTGATAATCTTTTAAGGCCTTTAAAGCTGGCTTCCGGAGTAAAATGATAGCAATAATATTTAGCCAAGCCATTAAACCGACCCCAATGTCGCCCAATGCCCAGGCCGATTCGGCGGTTTTAACGGAGCCGTAATAGGTAGCAACTAAAATAAGCGCTCTTAAAAGCCAAATCAGGTATTTGTTTTCTTTTTTAGCGGTTAAGTAACTTAAATTGGTTTCGGCAATGTAGTAGTAAGCCATAATGGTAGTAAAGGCAAACAGCAATAACGAAATGGCCACAAAGCCGCCACCCATGGCCGGGAAATGAACGTTTACCGCTTCCTGGGTAAATTGCGGGCCAACGGCTACGCCCGGCAGGTTTTCTACCAGGTAGCCGCCCGCAGGGTTCTGCACATTGTATTTGCCGGTAAATAATATCATAAAAGCCGTGGCAGTACAAACAAAAAGGGTATCTACGTACACCGAAAAGGCCTGCACCAAACCTTGCTTTACCGGATGACTAGTTTCGGCGGCGGCCGCGGCGTGAGGGGCGGTTCCCTGGCCGGCTTCGTTCGAATAAATTCCCCGCTTTACTCCCCAGGCAATGGCCATCCCAAACACGCCGCCAAAAGCAGGCTCCAGGTCAAAAGCCGACCGGAAAATAAGACTTACCACCGATGGTACCTGCCCAATATTTATTCCGATAATAATTAAAGCCATTAAAATATAAGCACCGGCCATAAAGGGCACGGCTATTTCGGCTACTTTTCCAATTCTTTTTACGCCCCCCAAAATTATGAGAGCAAGTGCCAAAGTAATTGCCCCACCCGTAATAGCTGGGTTTATGGCAAAAGCATTGTGCATGCCTAAAGCAATGTTGTTGCTTTGTACGCCCGGTAAGAGTAATGCCGTACTAATAACGGTAGCCACTGCAAATACTACGGCATACCATTTAATTCCCAAACCCTTCTGGATGTAATAAGCTGGCCCGCCCCGGTATTCTCCATCCTGTACTTGCTTGTAAATCTGGCCCAGTGTAGCTTCTATAAAAGCCGAAGCACTTCCTAAAAAAGCAATCATCCACATCCAGAAAATAGCCCCGGGTCCGCCCATAGCAATGGCCGTAGCTACTCCGGCAATATTGCCGGTTCCTACCCGTCCGGCAATGGCTATTGAAAAAGCCTGAAAAGAACTAACCCCTTTATCCGAAGATTTACCCTGGAACAATAAGCGGAGCATTTCGCGAATATACCGCACCTGCAAAAAACGGGTAACCACCGAGAAATAAATTCCCGCTCCCAAGCACAAAAATATTAACGCATTGCTCCAAACAAGATCATTAAGGGTATTAATAAAATTTTCCATTGAATGTAATTAATAGGCTTAATTTTTTAAGGCAGGATTATAGATTTCAGTTTATTTAAACTGATTTGCTTCATTTTTGAAACGAAATTAAGCAAAATATTTAATAGTATGTTTAAACGCAGCCGGTAGATTTAATGGTATACAGGTAATTTGTGGCTATATGAAACAGATATTTAAAAGCCAGTTTAATAACCTTTAATTTATGTTAAAAAAATTTGAAGAACAGTTTGTATAACCTTAAATTAGAAAATACCCGTACATACTACACCGGGCATAATCCGGAGCATTCATTTGTAAAATATTAAGAGAAGGAGAAAAACGATGAAGAATACAGATGGCAACAGACCAGAACAACAAAATGACAATTTTGGTAAAGGTGGCGTGAGTGGCCAACCAGTAGGGCCGCACGAAGGACCAGTAGCAGGCGGTGCCGATAATACCCGCGGTGAGAATGTACCCAGCCGCGAAGGCAGCAGCGGCGGCGCTAAACACGGTAAATCGCGACCCAACTCAGATTACCCGCAGGGTTCTAAAGCTAATCCGTCGGATACCTCGCGGGGTGCCGATAGTTCTGACAAAGAATTCCGGAACAACCAGCCCAATGCCAGTACTTTAAAAGGTAGTAAGAGCAACGAAAATTTAGGTTTAGATAAAGAATAATCTGTTACATAATTTAACTATATAAAAGAACCGGGCTAGTTCCGGTTTTTTTATATAGAACTTGTTTAGTGTTTTGTAAAATAGCAGTAACCGCTCCCATTGGTGGTGTTATCACCGCCAATATTTTAGCTTCTGCCGGACTACTTGCCGGTGAAAACACGCGGCAAGGGCAAATGCTAATACCATTTACAAAACCCTAAACAGCTTCATAGTTAAATTTTAAATTTATTTCGCCTGAGATAAATTATCAGGTTAATTTCACCAATTGGGTAAATAAGTAATGACATAATTAGTCACTAAAATTAATTTCTACTGTATAAATTTGCCGGATGAACCACCGGCATTTTATTTTACATAAACCTTATGGTTACCTAAGCCAGTTTGTGGGCGAATCTAAAAAGAAAAAGCGATTAGGCGAATTGTATCCTTTTCCAGCGGGCACCATGGCCATTGGCCGTTTAGACGAAGCCAGCGAAGGCTTATTGCTTTTAACCACCAATGGCAAAATGAGTAGCTTTGTAACCAGCCGGCACATTACCAAAGAATATTACGCTCAGGTAGATGGCCAGATTACCCCCGAAGCAATTACCCAAATTAGCAATGGACTGGAAATAACGGTAGAAGGAAATAGCTACCTAACCCAGCCGTGTGTAGCCCGCTTATTAGATACCCCGCCGTTACTCCCACCGCGTACCCGCAAAATTCGCGACGACCGTCATGGTCCTACCAGTTGGATTTCGGTAACCTTAACTGAAGGCAAAAATCGTCAGGTCCGGAAAATGACTGCAGCTGTGGGCTACCCTACTTTGCGCCTGGTTCGGGTTAGAATTGGCAATATTTTATTGCAGGATTTACAACCTGGCGAAGTACAGGAAGTGTCAGATTTTGGCTTTGATATAACACCATAATTCTGACTTACTTCCATTGGTTTCAAATCAATTTCTGAATATTTTATAAGAAATCGCGTGGGTATAAAAGAATATTATTAGAGAGAAACACCTGGGCTAAAACCTGATTGGTTGCCTTGATAATCTACGGCTTTCAGGGTAAATATATGCAATTGATTTTTACCAGGATGAGGTAAGGTAAACTGGGTAAGCGGAGTAAATCCAATCTTTTTTCCGTTCAGGAAAATATTATAGCCAATTAAATTTTGGTTATCGGTGGCTTGGTTCCATTTTAAGGTAATAACCTGATTGTTAACCAAACGGGTCAGGTTTTTAGGAACCGAAGGCGCTATTTTATCGGGGCGTAAGCGTTGTACCACGTTGGCCAGCGCTCGAAACTGGTGGTACGAGGCTTTCCAGATTTGGCCTTTTTGCGCCATTTTCATTTCGGGTTGTTTATCCAGCCCGCCCATAAACCACTCGCCGTGTTCATGATCAATAATATATTTACTTATGTAGGCCCACTGCTTTTTAAACAAGCCAAAATAATTTAGCTCGTCTTGCGGGAAATGATCAGCCATTAACAACAGCGTATTTAAACCCTCGGCCTGAGCCCACCAATTTTTCGTATCTTTTACAATCGTAATGCCCGGCTTATTTTTGAAGTAATAACCCGCATCATAAAAGCCGCCCACTTGTTTGTCAAACCCATTCTGGATGGTGTGGTCGGTTAATTTTTTGGCTACAGCCATGGTTTTAGCATCTTCCTGTAAACCTAAAACGTGCGAAGCTTCGAGTAATAAATAAGCGGTCTCAATATCGTGTCCGAAAGAAACTTCATCAAGCGATAAGTGCTTTTTTATGGCTGTTTCTCCTGAATCGCGGAAAGAAACGGGTTTCCAATCGGGTGTGAAAAATAAAGTTAAATGACCTTTTGGCGTTACCAAAGTATCGCGTATCAGCAAAAGCATTTCGGTTAAGCGCTCGCGCACCAATGGGTCCGGCCAAACTAAGTAAAGCTCGGTAAAAGCTTCTAACAAATGAATAGAACTGTTTTGGTCTTTGTAACCAATATCAGCAGTTGAAGGAATATTGGGGGTTCGAAGAATGGGTGTACCATCTTTAGCTAAAGCCTGGAAGTAACCCTTGTGTACCGGATCGTGACTGTGTTTTTCGAGCCACCAGAAAGTTTTCTTAGCCAGGTTTAAGGCACTGGTATCGCCGGAAGTTTGGTAATAAGCCGCTAAAGCGTAAATAGCAAACGCATTGCCGTAAGCATTTTTATAACCGCCGGCGTAACCACTGGTTTCTTTTACCTGACCTTGCCGGTTAACCAAGGTATAAAAACCACCATTTACCGGGTCCCACATTTTATCGCGTAAAAAAGCAATACCGTGCTGGGCGCTGCTCAAATAATGTTTTTCAGAAGGGTACAATTGGGCGGCTTTGGCATTCGACCAAATATGGCGAGCCTGCGTTACAATCATTTTATCTTGTGGCCCGGTGGGTTGCCAGTTGTACGTAAAGGTGCTCAGGAAGCCGCCAAATTCTTTATCTAGCGCCTGTGGGTACCACTTATTCAGCAGCTCGGTTTTGATTGATTTTTCTATTTCGGTGGCTAACTTTTCTTTTTCCGTTGGAATCGCCGCTGGTATGCCGGCTAAGTTTACCCAGGCCAACAATACTAAAAACAAGGCCATACCTAAAGCTTGAATTTTCATCTGGCAACCATTATATTAATTATTATCAAGGTAAAATATCAAGCACGCACCTGTCTGCTGCCAAACATCTCCCAACCTGGCGCTGGTAAGTGAATAAACTATTTCAAATTCAAATCAATCTGTTATGCAACTTATTAGTAGGCTGAATAAAATAGTAAAGCCTTAACTTGAAAGGAAATTAGCACCAGACCAGCTAAATTATCAGCAAACTCATCTATCAGATAGAACAAAAGTGGTTGTACGGATGCTAATTTTTAATGCATCATTTCTGATTTTTCATTCGAGCAACATTACCGCATAACATTATTTACCCGGTACCATTTGTAACCGTGGCCGGGTAAATCAACTTTAAATATTCCGTTTTGCAGGTTTACCTGATTTTGCTCCCACAAATTATACAAAATTTTATCGGTACCGGCGCTGGCGGGAATATTTATTTGCCGGGATTGCTCGCTAAAATTATGAACCATAATTACGGAACGGCCCTGGTAATCGTACCGGATGGTGAGCACATCGGGCGCGCCGGTATTCAGGATCTGCCATTCGCCTAAACCAATTTCCGGACATTCTTTCCGGAGCCGGATAATATTTGCCGTCCAGTTTAAGAGCGAACCAGGATCGCGGCGCTGGGTGGCCACATTTATTTTTTTGTAACTAAACTCCCTGTTGTCTATAACCGGCCGGAAAGGTTTTGGCCCTGTGGTAAAGCCAGCATTTATTACCTCCGACCATTGCATAGGGGTTCTTACGGCCAACCTTTCGGGCAAGCGCAAATCATCGCCCATGCCAATTTCTTCGCCGTAACGGATTACGGGGGTGCCGGGTAAAGCAAAAACCAAACTATAAGCCAGCTCTAGCATTTGCCGGTTATTGCCCAACATGGGTGCCAGCCGCCGCCGGATGCCGCGGTCGTAAAGCTGCATATTTTTATCGGGGCCAAAGCGCTGGTAAACTTTTCGGCGTTGTTCTTCGGTTAACCGGCCTAGATCTATTTCGTCGTGGTTGCGCAAAAAGTATGCCCATTGAGCGGTAGTGGGTTTTAACCGGGTGTCGGTTAAAGCTTTTACCAGCGGCTGAATATCGGCGGTAGCAAGGCCATAAAATAAATATTGGTTCGCGTAAAAATTAAACATGGTGTGCATGCGGTCGCCGGTTTCGCCAAAATATTCCTTGTTCTCGTCGGGCATTACATTGGCTTCGCCTAAAATTACGGCATCGCCTTTGCGCCACTGCACAAAACGCCTAAACTCCGAAATCAAAGAATACATGTGCTCTGGTTTTTCGGCACCGGTTTTGGGCAAATCAATAATAAAGGGTACCGCATCGAGCCGGAAACCACTTACGCCTTGGTTTAACCAAAAGCCCAGTATCCGTTGCGCCTCGTTTCGTACGTCGGGGTTTTCAAAATTTAAATCGGGCTGAAAATTATAAAACCGGTGAAAATAATATTCATTTGCTTTTTTGTCGTAGGTCCAGGTTTCTTTTTGCACGCCCGGGAAAGCCATGCCTTTGTTCCAGTCGGCCGGCCGTTCTTTAGACCAAACGTACCACGAGCGGTATTTGGAGTTTTTATTTTCGCGGGCATCTTTAAACCACGGGTGCTGGTTAGAAGTATGGTTTAATACAATATCCATAATTACCCGGATGCCGTGTTTACCGGCCTGGTACATAAACTCGGCAAAATCGCCGTTGCTGCCGTATTGGGGATCAACGCTGTAAAAGTCCGCTACATCGTAGCCATCGTCCTGGCGCGGCGAAGGATGAAAAGGAGCTAACCAAATGGCATCTACACCTAATGCTTTTAAATAATCTAACTGGCCGGTTAAGCCTTCGAAATCGCCGGTACCATCGCCGTTGCTGTCTTTAAAGGTGCCTACCTCTAAACTATAAATTACACAGTTTTTGTACCAGAGTTCTTCGTTTATGTCGGGGGCGGTATTCTGCGCTTGGGTTTCCCGGAAGAATAAGAAGAAAAGGCAACTTAAAAATAATTTCTTCATTAATTATTTAAGTTATACAGGCCGTTTAACGGCAAAAGCTTAGGTTAAGGTTTTGTATTAAGGTGAGTAGTTATTGGAAAGCAGCGCTTAAACAGGATTTCTATATTTGAAATAATTTATCTGAAACGTTCTTAAAGCAGCAGTTTTGAATATTTTTAAAATTCCGTGACCATTTTACTTATTTTTGTTCGTTTAATAGAATATACAGAATAGCCCAAGCCTGAAATGCCAGCACTACAAACAAACATATATAAACCTGTTAATCATATTCGGATTGTAACCGCCGCTTCTTTATTCGATGGGCATGATGCCGCCATCAATATTATGCGGCGCATTATCCAGGCGTCCGGGGCCGAAGTCATTCATCTGGGCCACAACCGCTCGGTGCAGGAAATTGTAGACTGCGCCATCCAGGAAGATGTGCAGGCTATTGCGCTAACCTCCTACCAGGGCGGGCATTTAGAATATTTTAAATATATGTACGATTTGCTGCAGGAACGCGGCTGCGGACATATTAAAATATTTGGCGGCGGCGGCGGCGTAATTCTGCCATCTGAAATAGCAGAACTGCACGGTTACGGCATTGCCCGCATTTATTCTCCCGACGACGGCCGCGCGATGGGCTTACAAGGCATGATTAATGATATGCTACAACGCTGCGACTTCCCGACCGGCCAAAACCTGAACGGCGAAGTAACGCACCTGAAAGAAAAAGACGCCAAATCGATTGCCCGCTTAATTTCTGCGGCCGAAAATTTTCCGGAAGAATACGAGAAAGTAAAAGCCCAATTAATAAATATCGAGGAAACCCGGACAACGAATAACGAACAACGAACAACTCCGGTCTTAGGCATCACCGGCACCGGCGGCGCGGGTAAATCTTCTTTGGTAGATGAATTGGTGCGCCGTTTCTTAGCGGATTTCCCCGAGAAAACCATTGCCATTATTTCCGTGGACCCCTCCAAACGCAAAACCGGCGGCGCTTTGTTAGGTGATAGAATCCGGATGAATGCCATTAGCAACGAGCGGGTGTATATGCGCTCGTTGGCTACCCGGCAAAGCAATTTGGCTTTAAGTAAATATGTGCAAGATGCCGTAGATATTGTAAAGGCCGCCAGTTTTGATTTAATTATTTTGGAAACCTCCGGCATCGGGCAATCGGATACCGAAATTATTGAGCACTCGGATATGAGTTTGTACGTGATGACGCCGGAATACGGGGCCGCCACGCAACTTGAAAAAATTGACATGCTCGATTTTGCCGATGTAATTGCCCTGAATAAATTTGATAAACGCGGCGCGTTGGATGCGATACGGGACGTTAAAAAACAATACAAACGCAACCACCAGCTTTGGGACACCCCCGATGAGCAAATCCCGGTTTTTGGCACTATTGCTTCGCAGTTTAACGACCCCGGCATGAACCAACTGTACCGGGCGGTGATGCAGAAAATAGCCGAAAAAACCGGCGTCAACTTTGATTCGCAATTATTGGCAACCGGCGAAATGTCGGAGAAGGTCTATATTATTCCGCCCAGTCGCACCCGGTATTTATCCGAAATATCCGAAACCAACCGCAACTATGATAAGTGGGTAGAAAAGCAAGCCGATATTGCTCAGAAATTGTACGGCATCCAAAAATCAAAAGAAGCGATTCAGGCCTTAACCCTTGAAGATAAAGACCGCTTAGTTAAACAACTTGACCAGGCTTACGCCGAATTGGAACTGCAACTGGACGGGCAGAATAAAAAGCTACTGGAACGCTGGCCGGAAAAAGTACAGTCGTACAAAAACGAAGATTTTATCTTTAAAGTGCGCGATAAGGAACTGCGGCTGAAAACGCATACCAAATCGTTATCGCAGCTCGATATTCCCAAAATTTCCCTGCCGCGCTACGAAGCCTGGGGCGATTTATTAACCTGGAATTTACAGGAAAATGTGCCCGGCGAATTCCCGTACACCGCCGGGGTGTTTCCATTTAAGCGCGAAGGCGAAGACCCCACCCGTATGTTTGCCGGCGAAGGCGGTCCCGAACGTACGAACCGCCGTTTCCACTACGTGAGCTTAGGCTTGCCTGCCAAACGCTTGTCAACGGCTTTCGATTCGGTAACCCTTTACGGCGAAGACCCCGATTTTCGGCCGGATATTTATGGCAAGATTGGTAACTCCGGCGTTTCGGTTTGCTGCCTGGATGATGCTAAAAAATTGTACTCCGGCTTTAACCTCGCCGACCCGAAAACTTCGGTTTCCATGACCATTAACGGTCCGGCGGCGGTCTTAACCGCTTTCTTCATGAATGCCGCCATCGACCAGCAGTGCGAACTTTATGTTAAACAAAACGGACTAGAGGAAGAAGTAAACCAGAAGATAGAAGAAATATACAAAGCAAAAAACCAGCAACGGCCGCGCTACCACGGCGAACTGCCGGAAGGCAATGACGGTTTGGGCTTAATGCTGCTGGGCGTTACCGGCGACCAGGTTTTACCTAAAGAAATCTACGAAGATATAAAAGCCAAAACCTTAGCGGCAGTGCGCGGCACGGTGCAGGCCGATATTTTAAAAGAAGACCAGGCGCAGAATACCTGTATTTTCAGTACCGAGTTCTCGTTGCGCTTAATGGGCGATGTGCAGCAATATTTCATTGATAAAAACGTCCGTAATTTTTATTCCGTGTCGATATCGGGTTACCACATTGCGGAAGCGGGCGCTAACCCGATTTCGCAGCTGGCTTTTACCCTGGCCAACGGCTTTACCTTTGTGGAATATTATGTGAGTCGTGGCATGGATATCAATGCCTTCGCCCCTAACCTTTCGTTTTTCTTCTCGAACGGCATCGACCCGGAATATGCCGTAATTGGCCGCGTTGCCCGGCGCATCTGGGCCAAAGCCATGAAGCTGAAGTACGGTGCTAATGCGCGTTCTCAGATGTTAAAATATCACATTCAAACCTCCGGCCGCTCGCTGCACGCCCAGGAAATTGATTTTAACGATATCCGCACCACGCTGCAAGCCCTGTACGCCATTTACGATAACTGTAATTCCCTGCATACCAATGCTTACGACGAAGCCATTACCACGCCCACCGAAGATTCCGTACGCCGCGCCATGGCCATTCAGTTAATTATAAACCGCGAATTAGGCTTAGCTAAAAACGAAAACCCGCTGCAAGGGTCTTTTATTATTGAAGAACTAACCGATTTAGTGGAAGAAGCTGTTCTGTTGGAGTTCGACCGGATTACTGAACGCGGCGGTGTGCTGGGCGCGATGGAAACCATGTACCAGCGCGGCAAAATCCAGGAAGAAAGTTTGTATTACGAAACCCTGAAACACACCGGCGAATACCCAATTATTGGCGTAAATACGTTCCTAAGCAGCAAAGGCTCCCCTACCGTTATACCATCGGAAGTCATCCGGGCTACAGAAGAAGAAAAGCAGTACCAGATTTCCATGTTGCAAAACTTACACGCGGCTAATCAAGATAAAACGGAGGAAGTGTTAGCGAACCTGAAGAAAGTAGCAGTGGCGAATGAGAATATCTTTGCCCAGATGATGGAAGCTGTGAAATATTGTTCATTAGGGCAAATTACGCATGCCTTGTTCCAAGTGGGCGGACAGTACCGACGGAATATGTAACATATTATAGAAAATAAAACTAGGTAAGAGAAAGGCTGAAACGGCAATTTTTAACAACTTTGCTATTTTAGGCCTTAATAATTAACAATTTATTAAATAGGCTCTTGTTTTTAACTAAAAAATTTTTTATTTTAGAATATAAAATTTAATATATTCTTAACATTCCGGTATAACAATATTTATAAATACCCGTTATATTAGTATTGTTATTAAAAGCATTCCCCATGAAAAATATAGTTACACTTTCCTCCTTTTTGGTTCTGGGCACGCTGGGTTATCTCGTTAAAGTTTGGATAACTCCTGAAGACATTCAGTTAAATTTAGCGGATGAAGACATTCACCTCTATTTGTAATTTCAAAGACATTAAATAAAAGGTCCGCTTTCCAGAAGGAAGTGGACTTTTTATTTTAAAAGTATTTGCTATTGCTATATTAATCGTACGTTTAGCCTTCGCTTGTTATCTAAATATCCTTTACAAAGTAAAATCAATCCATTTCCGTGTTTTAAGCAATAGTAATCATACACCGCTTTCCTAATTATACCTGCATCACTCCAGACATCTTTGGTATGTATATGATAAATCAGGTAGCGATATTCTTTTACTCTTAAGAAGCTGTTTAATATTTTAAAAATAGCATGTACGTTTGTCCTTGCTGTGTCTTTTCACCAGCAAATGATCGGGCAAAAGCTAAAAGAATGGCATGATAACACCACCAATGGCTGCAGTTTCTATTATCTTTTAAAACACTAAATGAGTTTTAATTAAAGTTACTTTCTACAAAATCAAACCCCATATTTCATCCCTTAGATAATATTCTTTAACCTTTCGTCCACAATATTTAAGCTCATAATCGAAAACCTCCCATCTTGCCCTGCGTTGAACAAGAAAAGACAGGTTGGCTACTATTGTTTATATTCGCGCCGGCAAACACAAACCTTTATAAGCCCAATTTAAAAAACTATGAAATTTGAGAATTTAAAAGACCGTATCAGTTACATTATTGGTCGCGACATGGCAACTAATTTCCAGAAACAAGGCCTGGATATCAATCCCGATGTTTTTGTACAAGGATTGAAAGAAGTAATGAGCGGAACCAAATCGAACCTAAGTCAGGATGAGGTACAGGAAGCCATGCTGGAATTACAGCAATTGATGCAATCGCGACAATCTGCTTCGCATAGCCGCATAGCCGAAATTAACCAACAAGAAGGAGAAGCTTTTTTAAACGAAAATAAAAATCGGGAAGGTGTAATTACTTTACCCAGCGGCTTGCAGTACCAGGTAATAAAAGAAGGTAACGGTAAAACTCCCGGTCGTACCGATAAAGTTACCACCCATTACCACGGCACTTTAATTGATGGAACTGTATTTGATAGTTCGTATGAACGCGGCCAACCCGCTACTTTCCCGGTAAATGGCGTTATTTCGGGCTGGACCGAAGCGCTTATGAAAATGCAGGAAGGGGCCAAATGGCGGTTATTTTTACCCGCTAACTTAGCTTACGGTGCCCAAGGCGCCGGCGACGATATTGGCCCGAACGCTACTTTAATTTTTGATGTAGAATTATTATCTGTAAACAAATAATTTTTTTTCTCGGGAGAACCTAAAGGGCAAAGACTTAAAAAACCTTTGCCCTTTATTTTTTAATTTATTATACTATTAAATTTAAATAATGCATTCTAGCCTTTAATAGTAACTACCATGCTAATAAATAGTTAATATCTAAACAGGCACATGGTATTTTAACCAGACGTTAAATTTTTATGAAACAATTTTAATTCAATTACAACTTTAAAGAAAGTGCGTAAATGAGCAGGTAAAAAGATTTTAAAAATATTTTTAAGGTGCATTAATATCTGCCCCAAATAGCAATATATTCCAGATTTCTGTTTTACCTTTGGCCGAAATTTTTTTGCATTTATGTCGGAAAACCATTCTGCGCACCGGATTTCAACTGCCGGTTTATTAATATCACTCGGAATTATTTACGGTGATATTGGCACTTCTCCGCTTTACGTAATGAAGGCCATTATTTTAGGGGGTGGCAATGTAATTAATTTAGATCTTATTTACGGCGGCATCTCCTGTATCTTCTGGACCCTCTCGCTACAAACTACTTTAAAATATGTTATTTTAACTCTAAGGGCCGATAATAAAGGCGAAGGTGGTATATTTTCGTTGTATACGCTGGTGCGCCGCAAAGCCAAATGGCTCACCATTCCGGCTATTATTGGGGGGAGCGCGCTCTTGGCCGATGGCATAATTACGCCGCCAATTTCGGTTTCTTCGGCTATAGAGGGTTTACGAATAGTATACCCCGATATACCTACCGTACCCATTGTAATTGCCATTTTAACGGTTCTTTTCCTGCTACAGAGTTTTGGTACCCAGATTGTTGGCAAAACTTTCGGGCCTATTATGCTGGTGTGGTTTCTGATGCTGGGTGTGTTAGGTCTGGTAAATATTTTACACCATCCGGAAGTTTTAAAAGCTGTAAACCCGTATTATGCTTATAAGTTGTTGTACGATTATCCGGGTGGGTTTTGGCTGTTGGGTGCCGTATTTTTGTGTACTACCGGGGCCGAAGCCTTATACTCCGATTTAGGGCATTGCGGCCGGGGCAATATTCGCATCAGCTGGATTTTTGTAAAAACCTGTTTGTTGCTCAACTATTTTGGTCAGGGGGCCTGGCTTACCCTGCATGTTGGCGAGTCGCTCTCCGCAAACAATAATCCGTTTTATGCCATTATGCCTTCCTGGTTTTTATTTATAGGCATAACCATTGCTACCATTGCTGCTATTATTGCCAGCCAGGCTTTAATTACCGGCTCTTTTACCCTTATCAGTGAAGCCATCCGGTTAAATATGTGGCCTAAAGTCCGGCTTATTTACCCCACCAACGTTAAAGGGCAATTGTATGTACCCAGCATAAACCGGTTGCTCTGGTTGGGTTGTGTAGCGGTAGTACTTTATTTTAAAGAATCCGAAAACATGGAGGCCGCTTACGGTTTATCAATAACCATAACCATGCTGGCCACTACCATACTGCTTAGCTATTATCTTTACCTTAAAAAGTTTTCACCATTAATTATATTTTTATTTTTAGCAGTATACCTGAGCATTGAACTCTCTTTCCTGGTAGCTAACCTCATTAAGTTTCCGCACGGCGGCTGGGTTTCGGTGGCCATTGGTCTCGCCTTGGTATCGGTTATGTATATTTGGTTAAAAGCATTTTATATTAAGCGGCGCTTAACCGAGTACGTTAAACTTAACCAATACGTAGAGTTTCTGAAGGAGCTAAGCGAAGACAATTCAATTCCTAAATATTCGACGCATTTGATTTTTATGACCAGCGCCGATCGCAAGAGTGAAATTGAATCGAAAATAATTTACTCTATCTTTCAGAAGAGACCCAAACGCGCCGATATCTACTGGTTTATTCACGTCGATACCATGGATGAACCGTATACTATGGAATACAAAGTGCACCACCTTGCTCCTAACGACGTTATCCGGATTGATTTTAAACTTGGATTTCGGGTAGAACAACGCATTAATTTATTTTTCCGGAAAGTAATCGAAAACCTGGTTAAAAATAAAGAAGTAGATATTACCAGCCGGTACGATTCGTTAAACAAAGCCAATGTAATCGGCGATTTCCGGTTTGTTGTTCTTGAAAAGTTTCTATCCCTGGAAAACGATTTACCTTTCCTGGAGAAATTAATTATGGAAGCGTACTTTTATATCAAAGAATTTACTCCTTCCGAAGATAAATGGTTTGGCTTAGATACCAGCTCGGTAAAAGTAGAAAAGGTACCATTAATTATTAATCCGGCCCGCGAGGTAGATTTGCAGAGAATTGAATAAATAAACCAGGTTTAAAGTAATTTCTCCGGAAAGTACCATTTGATTAACGTATTACTTCGTATATACCATACGTATTTTATTCACTTTAATGGTATCTTATGAAGTTTGCCTGGATTGTTTTTGGTTCTGTATTGCTACTCCTACTGGGTTATGGACTCTGGCAGAAAGATAATATCCGGCACGAAACTATTGCTTCGGATTCGCCGCAAACTTACGCCGATAACAGTCGAAACGGTGGCTTAAATTCGGATAAAAAGGAAAACTTATTTGATCGGGTTTTCAAAAAAAAGAATTCAAACAACAATTTAACCTTACAGGCTCCGGTATTAGCCGACAGCATTGTGGCTTATGGCTTAAGTTTAAGAGGCACTCCTTATTTACCGGCCGGTATTACCTGCGATGGCTTTGATTGCTCTGGTTTTATTTACCACATTTTTGATAAATATGGCATTGAACTTCCCCATTCATCGGCTTTATTGTTACAGCAAGGTTCGCCGGTGCCGGTACCCGAAGCCCGTAAAGGCGATTTAATATTATTTACCGGTACCAATCCGCAAGACCGCACCCCTGGGCATGTTGGCGTGGTAATTACCCAACCCGGCGAACCCATTGAATTTGTACATGCCTCCTCGGCTACCCGTAATGGAGGGGTTAAAATTAGTAAGGTAGACAGCACCGGCTACGCCCAGCGCTTTTTACAAATTAGAAGGGTACTATAAAAAAATACCTGATTGCCTTTTGGTAAAAACCAGCGGGCAATCAGGTAATAAATCCTAAAAATCTTACCAAGCCATAACCGGTTTTTAACCAGTAAGAATCTTATAATAAGATTGTCAGAATCAGGTTGTTTTGTCTATCAGACTTACGCCTGACCTTAAAACTTTAAACCAGTTGAAGGTACAACTTGATTCACGCTTGACAAAATTTGTTTCGGACTAGACATTTAGACCTCCTTTCTTTAAGTTCGACATCTCTTAACCGGGGTTTCCAAGCACCTTATGGATTCAGCCAGTAAGCCGTAGCACTCGCTACTATTCTATAAATATAAAATTTAGTTTTTAGGTTCAAAAATATTTGCACTTTTTTTTAACATATTTTATCTCATTAATTATTTTAGCTTAATCTGTTAAATATATAGAGTTTTTATATAGAATCAGAAAATTAAAAATTGCATTTTTAAAATAAAACTAACTGAATAACAAGCATTTACAAAACCGTTCTAAACCGGATTAAAATGAATACCCAGCAGCTAATAATAACGGCTTCGGCAACCGCATCGAGCAAATAAACATCGCTGATAATATCGTGGGTAGCATAATAAATATCTACGGCCATTAAACCCAAAGCACTGCCCATTCCCAGCAAAGCAATAGCCCCAGAATATTCTCGACGCCAGCCGGCAACGAGTAAAGTTAAACCAATTACTAAAATTAAAGCCGCTACTGTTTTTAACAGCCAGATATCTATTTTAGGCCCCGTAACAATTAAAAAGCTCTGTAAATGCACAAAGGGCCAAAGGCCAGTTAAACTAAAATAAAGCCCTTGCTGAATAAGCAGAATGGTTAAAGGTTTAGCAGGCTGTTTCGGCATAAATCATAAATTAAGTATTCAGACCAATAATAGGTTGATTTTCTATAAGTTTAACTTATACGGGCTGCTACTATATACAGGCTGCATTTTGGCGCAAAATCTAAAATTTTAAATAATTGCTTTCAATTTTAATTAAGATTTCGACGGGATAGCGGACGTTACGTATGCACCTTTTTGTATTATTCTTTTGGCTCAGTTACCGGTTGGTATTTTATTTCTTTTGAAAAGATGCTATATTTATAATTTAAAGAATTTAATATGCCTGCAAATATGCCTAAACTAATAGCTATTTTAGTATTATACTTTGTCTCGTGTGCGGCTAAAGCCCAAGATGTGCAACCCATTGGTACCTGGACCAATGCCGATAAAATGGCCCGTTTTGAAATTTATAAGTGTGGAGATAAACTATGTGGCAAAATTGCCTGGTTAAAAGAACCTACCCGGAACGGCAAACCCAAAACCGACGACAAAAATCCGGATGATAAACTCAAAGGCCGGCCCATTTTGGGTATGGTATTTATGAAAGACTTTACTTTTGCCAATGATACTAAATGGGAAAACGGCTCTATTTACGACCCGCAGAGCGGTAAAACCTATGATTGTTATATAAAACTCCTCGATAAAAATAAACTGGAGGTAAAAGGCTATATTGGCATTTCACTCATTGGCCGTTCGCAAATCTGGACCCGCGTGCAATAATTTAAAATCAGTTAGTATTCTGTTTTAAGTTACAAACTCATATAATATTACTAAGTAAAAACAAACGCACAGCTTAAGCAGCTGTGCGTTTGTTTTTACTTAGTAATATTTTTAAAAGATAGATTCAATGCGATATTTTTTATCGCGGAAAGTAAATTCTTCTCCCTCGGTTTTATTAACCATGGCTTTAAACAAAGGCGACATGGCCGAAATGGCAAAATATTTTTCACCATCAACGGTAATCTCACCTAAACTCACCGAAATAAAAAATTTCTCCAGGTTGGTAATAATTATACTACCCAACATAATATGTTTATTTTCTTTAGTAGCCACTATGCGGCGCAGAATAGATAAACTTATTATGGCTTCGTCTAGCTGTTTGGCAAACATATCGCGCTGAATCTGACAGGCTTCCCGAAAAGATTCGAATTTATCTTCTAAAGCGCCCTGGTGCTCATTCGCACTCTCCTGGGCTTCGTCCATGGCACTTTTGGCCGTCTGGATCTGTGAATTCTGAATTCTTAAGCACTCAGTGAGCAGCTGTTGTTTCAGAACTAAATTTTTTGCGGGTTTAGTTAAAGTATCAGATGTCATAGCGGAGTAATTTTAGCGTAAAAAAATTTCCTTATTCGCAAAAAGATTGATAAATGTTACCTGATTATCTATAGCCACCTATTTATTTCTGACAGTCTGGCCCAGATATTCTAAAGGCATTTAGAAAATAACCTTTAAATGCCAAATATGTTATTCTAAATTAAAATTATTTTTTAATTTTTGTGTAGTTATAACATAATTTATTGAACTCGTTTTGTGCTTTCCATAATGGGCTAATTGTTGCCATGGGTGGTATTATCACACCAATCTTATAGCTTTCATCCAACTACGTGCCGGTGAAAACACGCGGTAAAGGCAAACGTTCATGTTATTTCCATAAATATTAAACAGCTTCATTGTACATATTTGATAACTAAGCTGTTTAGCCTTAAATAATTGGCGACACAACTGCCCTGAATGGATAATAAATAGTCTTACATTTTTACTTGTAAACGTGCCTGGATTACTTAATCCGGGAATACCGTATTGCTAATCCCCAAGCATAAAATTTGAGGTTAACCGCTCTATTTAATTCCCGGGCGCAAAACTCAGCGGCCGGCTAACCAAATCAGCAAATATTATTTAAAAGCCCTTGGGTTTTGTAAAGAAGAAAGAATATGAAAGAAAATTCTTACGGCAATTGTTGGCGTAAATTAGGCTTTAAGGGTAAATACAAAAACCAGGAACAGAAACACCCATATAGCATCCATAAAATGCCAGTAAATGTGTAATAGTTTAATTTGTTGCCGTACATAAGGGTTGCGTATGTACAACAACATCCGGATGGGATCAGAGGCTGCGTGTTGCGTTTTAAAATAAAGGAAAGACATAAACAAAAACCCACCCAGTAAATGAACCGCATGTAACGCCGAAATAAGGTAAATATAAGTGCCCGCAGCTAAGCCCCTAAAACTAATACCACTCAACGATATTTCGTACCAACTGGCTACCTGCACCACCACAAAGCCTAACCCCAGCAGCATGGTTAACAAAAATGATTTTTTGAGCTTAACCAGGTTGTCTTTTTTGTAATGGCGCGGCGCATTGCCAATGGTATAGCTGCTGAGTAAAATTAAAATGGTACTTAAGCAAAAATATTTAGGTAAGGTTAGCTTTAAAAAACTGGTGTCGTAAGATTTGGTTTGTAAAAAAGCAACTACCAGCATCAGAAACAAAACCCCAATACCCATTAAAGCCAGATACAGCATCATCTCGAAGGGATGAATTTTCTCTATCCGGGAAAAAGCGGAATCTTTAGAGGAACCAACTTTATTTTTTTTATCAAAATTCATGCTTTCACTGGAAATACATACCCTGTTTATACATTAGACAATCAGGCGAATAAAAGGTTTTAAATGGCTTTTCCCTGTAATTTTCTATACTGGAAAATCGTGGGATAGTTTAAGAACTTTAGCCTGATACTGCAGATTTTAGCCGATAATCAGGTGTTTACCTTTGTTGTAGTTGGCTTACCTAAACTTGCCCGTAAAAATAATTTATAAATGTACCCGAGTACCAACTGTATTATAACTGCAAAAATCGGGTGGTTATTTTCTGAAGCTTAAGAAAATATAATCACCCGCCGAGGAACGTACATGGGTAATCAGTTAACATATATAGGGCTAATTAAATAAAATTTAACTTAAATAAATAACTTTTTTAAAGATTATTAAACCCTTTATTACCTGGTGGTTAAAGTATTTGATATTAGCTTAATAAACGCATACAAAAAAATATATACCCGCTTGCCAGAATTGCTTATTTTTTTGATGAGGTTATGCCCCTTATAGCGTTTGTAGGTATAAACTGCTGAATCAGTAAACTTTCATATTCCTCTAATTAGCAGATTACACTAGCTACTTTTATCATCTGTTTTACAGCAAGTTATTAATTGTAAACTAACCTTTTATTTAAAAACAAGGTAAAATGACTTTTAATCAAAGAAGAAGCTTCTTTAAAAAGTTAGGCTTAAGCCTGGCTACTTTGTCTGTTCCTACAAGCGGGTTTTCCTTTTTAAAAATTTCTCCTTTTCGTTTACCCCAAGAGCCTTCTCCGGCAACGGCATTTACCGATGATTTTTCGCAAACAAATAACCGGGTCTGGCCAGGCGAAAAATATATTTCTATACCCTTAGAAGATTGGGAGGTAAAAGATGGCCGTATGCTATGCCATGGCGCGCAACCTAATTCCCGGGTAAATATTTTAACCCAAATATTACGGGCCGGCAATGGCGAAATCCAGATGTCGGCCAATATGGGTTTACAAAATACAACTAAACCAAACGCTACAAACGGTTCGGTTGGTTTCTCCATCGGCATTCAGGACCCCGTTGATGCGGACATTAAATCTTTATGTTATTACGGAAAAGGTATACCGGCAGGCATTTCTCTTAAAGGCCAAGTATTTCTGGCGCAGGTAAGTAAGCCGCTGCCGGCCAACTTCGATTATTCAGATTTTAATCTCACTCTAAAAGGACAACGGGTAAACAACACTTCCCAACTGACTTTAACAGTGCGCAGCAAAAACGGGCAAATCGCCACCGTTACGCACCAACTTACCGAAGATTTTACAGGCATAACGGCACTGGTAAATAATTTTGAAGAAAAAAATGGCGCCCATTTTTGGTTCCGGCAAATACAATTGGCTGGTTCTAAAACCGAAAATAAACCAGAGCAGGCTTTTGGCCCTATTCTATGGACCATGTATACGCTTTCGCAGGGCACCTTAAAATTAATGGCCCAAATGCCGCCTCTATCGGCTCAGGACAATCAGGAAGTAGAATTGCACCTGCAGCGAGGAAATAATTTTGTAAAGGTGGCTTCCCAAAAGATTGATCCGGCTGCTTTAACGGCACATTTTACTTTGAACAATTGGGATAATACGATGGCAGTTCCTTACCGGGTGGTTTACCAGAATAAAGGCCAAACCTATACCTATGCTGGTTTAATCAGGGCTGAACCGCAAAACCGCCCTTTGGTATTTGGCGGTTTAACTTGCCAGGAATGGGGCGGCTATCCTTATAGTCCTTTAGTAAAAAACCTGCAAAAACATAACCCCGATATACTTTACTTTTCCGGCGACCAACTATACGAAGGCAATGGCGGCTACCCCATCAAACGCGAACCTGAAGCTACTGCTATTTTGAGTTATTTAGGCAAATGGTACATGTTTGGCTGGGCTTTTGACCATATTATGCGCGATCGTCCTACCATTTGTACCCCCGACGACCACGATGTTTTTCAGGGGAATTTATGGGGTGAAGAAGGCAAAACGGTTCCACCGGACCAATGGGAAAAAGTGAAAGATGCGCACGGGGGTTACGTACAAACGCCCCAAATGGTAAATGTAGTAGCTAAAACCCAGTGCGGTCATTTGCCCGCGCCCTACCAAAAGCAACCTTTAGATTCCGGCATTTTAACCTGGTATACCAGCCTTAACTACGGGCAGGTTAGTTTTGCCATTATCAGCGACCGCATGTTTAAATCAGGGCCTGAAATGGTAAGAAACGGCACTGGCCGTTTAGATCATATTAAAGAGCCGCTGCAGCCCAATCAGCTAGAAAAATCTGGTTTGCAGTTAGTCGGGCAAAAGCAAATGGACTTCTTAAAACATTGGGTAGAAGACTGGCACGGCACCCAAATGAAAGTATTACTTTCCCAAACGTTGTTCTGCAATGTAGGCACCCACCACGGCAACGACAAAATGTTTTTGTACGGCGATATGGATTCGGGCGGCTGGCCTAAACAAAACCGCGACGAAGTTTTAAAACTAATCCGGAAGGCTTTTGCTTTTCATATCAACGGCGACCAGCACCTGCCTTTCTTGGTTCAGTACAGCTTAGAGGGAGCCCGCGACGGCGGCTGGACCTTCTGCACGCCGGCCATATCTACCGGCTACATTCGTTGGGGCCAACCCGACAGTGTAAACATGCCGCACACCCACCGTCCCGAACATGGTTTACCTAACACCGGGCTGTACCAGGATATATTCGGCAATCAAAATTTTGTTTACGCAGTCGGGAATCCACTCGATGATTACCAGAATAAAAACCGTTACCAACGGGTGCAAAATAAATCATCGGGATTTGGTTTAATTACTTTTGATACCGGCAACCGCACCATTAAAATGGAGGCCTATCGTTTTCTGGCCGACAAAGACAAACCGCAGCCCGACGATCAGTTTCCGGGTTGGCCCTACGTGATTAAGCAAACCGATAACGATGGCCGCCAACCTTTAGCCTATTTACCCCAGCTACAAATAAACAAACCAGACCAGGTAATTAAAATAATTCACGAGCAAGACGGTGAATTAGTTAATATTTGCCGCATGAAAGGCCAAACCTTTCAGCCGGAAATTTACCGCGATGGCACTTACACGGTAACAGTTGGCGAAGGGCCTAATCAAAAAATTATTAAGGGTTTAAAACCTAGTAAAAAGCCAGGCAAAAAATCCTTGACGGTTCAGGTATAAAAAGAAAAAATATTCTGCTTACTTTGCCCGCAACTTACAGCCGTAATGTTTTTTATTTCCTTAATATTTACCTGCGCATTCGATGGAAAACTGGTACCGCATAAACAATGAAAACGAAGTAGATTCGCCGGCTTTATTAATTTACCCAGACCGGGTAAAAAACAATATTGATTTGGCGCTGCAGATTGTAAAAGACGTAAACCGCTTTCGGCCGCACGTTAAAACAAATAAAATGCGCGAAGTAACCGAAATGCTGTTGGCGGCGGGCGTTACCAAATTTAAATGTGCTACCATTGCCGAAGCTGAGATGGCCGCATTGGCTGGCGCTGCCGATATTTTATTGGCGTACCAGCCCAACCCAGTTAAAGCCAAACGGCTGAAAGCTTTGCAGCAGAATTTTTCGGATGTCCGGTTTTCTTGTCTCGTAGATAATGCCGGTACTATCCGGAGCCTCTCTGAAATATTTGGCGAAGAAAAACTGCAGGTATTTATTGATTTAAATGTTGGCATGAACCGAACCGGTATAAACCCTGAGAAAGTCAGCGATTTATATCAGGTTTTTGAGGAAGTTAAGAATATAGAACTAGTCGGGTTACACGCCTACGATGGCCATTTAAGAGACTCAGCTATTGCTGCCCGGAAAGTTAAAACTGATACAGTATTTGCTCAGGTAAGTGCCGTAAAAAACCAACTAGCAGCCTTAACGAATAAAAAGCTGATAATAGTAATGGGCGGTACGCCTACTTTTCCCTTGCACGCCCGCCAACCGGAGGTAGAAACCAGTCCGGGTACATTTGTGTTTTGGGATGAAGGGTACCGCAGCATTTTACCCGATTTGCCTTTTTTAATAGCCGCCGTGCTGCTGGTGCGGGTCATTTCAATCATAGATGAGAATACATTATGCCTGGATTTGGGCCATAAATCGGTAGCCGCCGAAAATCCGTTTCCCCGGGTATATTTCCTGAATGCGCCGGAAGCCACATCCGTTTCGCAGAGTGAAGAACATTTGGTGGTAAAGGTACAGGACAGTGCGCAGCATGCCGTAGGTGATGTTTGGTACGGAGTGCCGCATCATATTTGCCCCACCGTGGCCCTTTACAATAGTGTACAGGTAGTAGAAAAACAAAATTATACCACCAACTGGCAAGTAGTTGCCCGCGACCGCTATTTATCAGTTTAACCAGGCGGCTGTTTACCCGTACGATATTCTATTAAATTTTAAAATCTATTTAGCGTTTTAGAACCAGGTTAACCAGAAGCCCTGGCAAGACCTTTTGCTTCCTGCAGCAGCCTTACTACTGCCGTGGTCGTATTTTGAAGGTTGATATTGCCATTTTCTAAAGCTTCCTGCAACGGAACAACACCTGGCGTTATCCCAAAAACTGCCGTTAAACCTTGGGCGTACAGTTCGTCGGTGGCGGCTACTTTACCGGCAAATGCAATAACCGGCTTGTGATGTTTACGGGCCAGGGCTATTACGCCCGAAATGGTTTTACCATAAATGGTTTGGTGGTCGATGCTGCCTTCACCGGTAAAAATATAATCGGCCCGTTTAATTTTTTCTTCCAGCGCCGTATGTTTTAGTACTAAATCAATACCGCTAACCAATTTTGCCGGCAGAAAAGCCAGCATTCCGCCACCGGCCCCTCCAGCAGCTCCGGCTCCGGGTGTATCTTTAATATCTATCCCCAAATATTCCTTGATCTTGTCGCCGTAATGGTTCAGGTTATTATCCAGAAAGTTTAGCTGCTCGGGGGTGGCGCCTTTTTGCGGACCGTAAATGTGCGTTGCACCTAATTTGCCGGTTAAGGGGTTGGTAACGTCACAGGCAACTTCAACGGTTAAATCAGGGGGTAAAGAAATCATTCCTGAAACGTCGATGCGCGCAATTTGGTGGAGGTTATCTCCTACCGGATAAAGTACTTCGCCGGCCTGGTTAAAAAACCTTACGCCTAAAGCCTGGGCAATACCTGCTCCGCCGTCGTTGGTAGCACTACCGCCCAAGCAAATAATTAGCTTTTTTACCCCCAGCATAAGCACCTGCCTGATTAATTGGCCAGTACCCAAAGTAGTCGTTTTACCAGGATTGCGTTCGTTTAGCGGTACCAGGTGCAAACCACTGGCGCTGGCAATCTCTACCACACCGGTTTGTTTATCGCCCAAAATCCCGTATTCGCCGGTAACCCTATTACCCAAAGGGCCGGTTACTTCCTGCGTAAATATTTTGCCGCCGGTAGCCGTTACCAAAGCCCGCAGGGTACCTTCACCACCATCAGCTAATGGTACCTGCTCTATAATGGCAGTTGGAATTACTTTCTGTATGCCGGCCGCCATGGCCGCACAAGCTTGCTCAGCGGTGAGGCTTTCTTTAAAAGAATCGGGAGCCAGTAAAAATATCACTTAAGCTAAAAAGAGAAATGAAACTATAGTTTCGGAAAGCAATGTTTTTCTAGAATTATTTCACCTTTTCGACCAATGAATCGGGATTGGGTACTTCCGGCATAGCCAAGCTGGATCCCGCGGGGGCATCTAATTCCTCGTAATTTAAATCTTTGGTAAAGGTTTCTTCGAGCCACCATAAAGCCACCAAAGCTATGGCAATAATTAAGGTACCCACCATTATAGCCCCGGTAGTTATACCATAAGAGCTGCGCGCCAATAAAAACAACGCCGAAATAGGAATAACCGAAGCCCGGACAAAATTAGGCACCGTAGTAGCTACTGTAGCGCGTAAATTGGTACCGAATAATTCTGCCGCAATGGTAACAAACAATGCCCAGTAGCCATTAAAGAAACCTAAAGCCGCACAAATTATATAAAAGGTGGTAAGACTTTGGGTTTCGGTGAGGAGGTAAACCAGCATAAGGGCGTAAGACCCCAATAAAAACACCAACATACCTTTTTTACGGCTCCGGAAACGTTGGCTCAAATAACCACTTACAATATCGCCGAGTACCTGACCCGCAAAGGCCAACATAACCGCTTTACCCGCTACCACCGGTTCCGATACCCCCAAAGCGGCGCCAAATTCGGGCGAAAAGAATATTAAAACCCCTGAAACAAACCAGATAGGCGTACCAATTAAAATTGAAAGCATGTACTTAGAAAAGCGGGACCATTTGGTAAAGAGCATCAGGAAATTGCCCCGTTTAACTTCTTTGTTTTTAAGGTGCAGAAAAACGCCCGATTCGAATACACTTACCCGCATGAGCAGCAAAGAAATGCCTAAACCACCGCCCACAAAATAAGAAACCCGCCAGTCAAATAAATCGGCTACAAAATACGCCAGTATGGCCCCCATTACACCCACGGTGGCAACCAAGGTGGTACCGTACCCCCGAATTTCTTTCGGTAATATTTCGGCTACCAAAGTAATGCCGGCACCCAGTTCACCGGCCAAACCAATACCGGCAATAAACCGCAATATTAAATATTGGTTGTAGGTAGCCACAAAACCGTTAGCAATATTGGCCAGCGAATACAACAAAATAGAACCAAACAGCACCGATAAACGGCCTTTTTTATCACCCAATATTCCCCACAATAATCCGCCTATCAACATGCCTGCCATTTGCACATCTAAAATCAGCAGCCCTTTGGTAAACAATTCGTCGCCGGATAAACCCAGATCTTTTAAGCTGGGCACCCGTACAATGTTAAACAAAAACAAATCGTACATATCGACCAAATAGCCCAGGGCGGCTACAATAACGGGTACTTTAAGCAATTGCCGAAGCGTGGAATTGGAGGCCATAAGGGAAATTTTTAATTATTTTAGTAGTGTAAAAAGTGGTGGATAATATTTGTTCAAAAGTATTCATGCGGCCTGACCTGACGGAGCCAGATAGGTGCTTTTACTCTAATTTAGAAAAATTAAACTTAAAATCCTGCTGCCGAGTTAAAACAAGTTATAACCGCGGAATGGTTAAGCCGCCGTCAACCATAATTACCTGGCCGGTAGAGTAAGGAAAATAACCTAAGGCCAGCGCCGTTACAGCTTTGCCCACATCCGAAGATTCGCCCCAACGGGGTTGCACCATTAAGCCATCGGCAATTAATTTATCGTATTTTTCGGTAACACCGGCGGTCATATCGGTCCGGATTACACCCGGCCGAACCTCGTAAACCGGAATATTAAATTCGCCTAAACGGGTGGCAAATAATTGGGTAGCCATACTTAATCCGGCTTTGGCTACGCAATACTCGCCCCGGTTTACCGAAACCACCGTGGCCGAAATAGAAGACACATTTACAATGCAGCCTTTAAAATCCGGGGTTTGCTTTTGCTGAGCCACCATCCAGTTGGCTACAGTTTGTGTCAGAAAGTATGGACCTTGCAGGTTGGTGGCTAGTAAATGGCTAAAACTTTCTTCGGTAGCTTCCAGAATATCTTTGCGCTCTTTGGGAGCTATACCGGCATTATTTACCAATACATGTAGGGCCCCGAACATATCTTTAATTTGCTGTACCATGCGGTCCCGGGCTTCTTTCGAAGCCACATCACCCTGGCAATAAATTACCTCTCCGCCGTATTGTTTTAAGGCGGTAATGGCGTCGGCTACGGCTTCGGCCGGACGAACGCCATTGATGGCAATATCAAATCCGGCTTCGGCCAATTGAGAAGCAATCCCAAAGCCAATGCCCCGGCTGCCGCCCGTTATAAATGCAACTCTCCTCATTTATTACTTTATAATATCACTTATACTGTTATTTAAACCAATAACTTATAAACTTATATCAAATTTTAAAATAGCTATAAAGTGCCCGGTTATAAATCACTCTCAGTGTTCGTCATTCCAGAAAAATCTAACTGGTCTTCTGCCGATAAGATTCTTTCAGAATGACGAATTGGGCGTAATTTTAAACATACTTTTAGTAAAGCAACTGGTTTGTACTGTTTGTAGTTAATTATTACGGCAGGAATGATTATAATTCCGGCACATCTACCCAGCAGCGTTTTTCCCAGCTTTCCAGGCCTTTTTCGGCGAGTTGCACGCCTTTGGCTCCGTCGCGTAAATCCCATGGGAAAGGCGTATCTTTTACCACGTGTTTCAGGAATAACTCCCATTGTACTTTAAAAGCATTGTCGTAAGTCTCCTGTTCCGGCACTTTGGCCCAGCCCTCAAAGAAATTAATGGGCTGCGCAATATCGGGGTTCCAAACGGGTTTGGGGGTATTGCCGTAATGCTGGATGTAACACTCGCGTAAACCGGCTACCGCCGATCCTTTGGTACCATCAACCTGCAGGGTCAATAAATCGTCGCGGCGCACCCGCACGGTCCACGATGAATTAAAATGAGCGATAATGCCGTTTTCCAGTTCAAAAGTAGCATAAGCCGCATCGTCGGCGGTGCAACGGTAAGGCTGGCCGTTTTCGTCAATGCGTTCGGCAATGTGCGTAGCGCCTAAACACGAAACCGCTTTTACTTTCCCAAATATATGGTCCAAAACATACCGCCAGTGGCAAAGCATATCTACAATAATACCGCCGTCGTCTTCTTTGCGGTAATTCCACGACGGGCGTTGCGCCGGAATGGTCTGGCCTTCAAATACCCAATAACCAAATTCGCCCCGCACCGAAAGTATCTCCCCAAAAAAGCCGTTCTGGATTAAGCGTTGCAACTTAAGTAAACCCGGCAACCAGAGTTTGTCCTGCACCACGCCGTTTTTAATATTATTTTCTTTGCAAAGTCGGTACAGGTCCATGGCCACTTCGGTGCTTACGGCAGTGGGTTTTTCGCAGTACACGTGTTTGCCGGCTTTAACCGCTTGCCGTACCCCATCGGCACGACGGCCGGTAGTTTGGGCATCAAAATAAATCTGGTAATACGGGTCTTGCATTACGCTATCCAGGTCGGTAGTAAATTTGCTCACGCCCGATTGTTCGGCCAGTTTCTGCAGCTTTACGGCATCACGGCCTACTAAAACCGGGTCGGGCATAATAAATTCAGACGGGCTAACTTTAACGCCGCCTTGCTTTATTATTTCTACAATCGACCGCATCAGGTGCTGGTTCGTACCCATCCGGCCGGTTACGCCGTTCATGATAATGCCTACTTTATGTATGGTGGGAGTCATTTTTTTGGTGAATAATTTTAAGTGTATATTATTTAGAAATGTGATTGCTGGTTTATTCAGGTAAAACTTCTATCTAAAACCAAGCGGTAAGTGTTTTAAAGAATTAATTAAGAATATTTTAAATAACCTTCTTTTATCTTTTCCAGGAACTGGTGCTGATCCTGTTGCCAATAAATATTGGAGAATATTTCTACTTCGTTAAAGCCATCGAAGCCGGTTTCTTCTACCCAACCTCTTATTTTTTTCAGGTCGATGCAGCCTTCGCCCATTAAACCCCGGTCGTTGAGCATATCTAAAGTTGGCGTTTTCCAGTCGCAGATATGAAACGCCGATAAATTACCGTTTTGGCCGCACCGTTTAATCTGATTTTGAAGATCCGGATCCCACCATAAATGATAAACATCTACGGCAATGCCCACCCAAGCCGAATTGATGGCTTCGGTCATGTCGTTGGCTTGCCCCAAGGTGTTAATGGCCGAGCGGTCGCCGGCGTACATGGGGTGCAACGGCTCAATAGCCAATTTAACTCCGGCCGCCTGGGCGTGGGGCAAACAAGCCAATATACCTTCCTGAATTTGCTCGCGCGATTTTTCTAAAGATTGTCCGGGAGCAGCACCACAAACCAATACCACCATAGGCGCACCTAAAGCGGCTGCTTCGTCAATGGCTTTTTTATTGTCGTCGATGGCGGCTTGGCGGGCGCTTTGTTCCAGGGCCGGAAAAAAGCCACCCCGGCACAACGACACCACCGATAAATTTAAATCCCGGAGCATATTGCCGGTATCGGCAATATTGCGGCCCGCCAGGGCATCGCGCCAAACGGTAATACCGCCAATACCAGCTTTCGAAAATTCCTGTGCGGCCTGCTCAATGGGCCAGGGCTTAGTGGTTACGGTGTGCACGCACATCCGCGAGAAATTAATTAACTCTTTGGCCATTATTTT
This sequence comes from Adhaeribacter sp., assembly GCF_057359045.1. Lineage (NCBI taxonomy): Bacteria > Pseudomonadati > Bacteroidota > Cytophagia > Cytophagales > Hymenobacteraceae > Adhaeribacter > Adhaeribacter sp. Next base: position 12,409 of record NZ_JBMQUD010000068.1, on the reverse strand, counting down.
ACGCAGTTATAAAAAGTATAATAAGGCTCCTGGTTTATTATTTTCTGAAGATAAAGCGCCACTTCCCGGATGTGGTAGTCGCCCCACATACTTGATTCGCCGAGCGGAATGGTGCTGCCTTCGGGAACATAATCCCAACCGTTGGGCCAGTGGTAAACCGAGTGCAGTAACAAACCCTGGTGGTTCGGGTCGGTGCTCAGGTAAGGCTCCTGCAACAATGTTTCCATTACCGTTAAACCGGTCTGCCAATATTTGGTACCGGCTTCGGCCTCGCCGTTTTCCTGTAAATATTTACCTAAACGTAATAAACCTTGGGCGCCAATGGCGGCCGCTGAGGCATCAATGGGTTCCTGGTTGTTAAAAGGGTCGGAGGCGCGGTTGAGGTAATCGCCTAGTTTATAAAGATTAGGTGCACCGGTATCCCAAAAAGGTACGCCGTCGGTGGGGGTATGCGCAATATAAAAATCGCAGGTGGCCTTGGCTGCTTTCAGCATAAAGGCCTCTACAGCACCCCGGCCACCGAAGGGTTGCAAATCATCTTCCGGAATGGTTTTTAAAAATTCCAGTTCTTCGGCAAAGCCGCACATGGCCCAGGCCAAACCGCGGGTCCAGGTACTAAAACCGGTGTAGCCCTGTTGCGAGTTGGGCGCGCGGTAATTGCCGTCTTTGGTGTTAAACAAACTTTCGTGGGCCGTGCGGCCCCAAACATCGTAGGTATCGCGGCCTTCGCCGTAATAAACCGCATAATTGGCCGTGGCTTCGCAATGCTGCAAGGCCCGCTCCAGTAAGCTAATTTTTACATCATTTTCGGCCTGAAAAACGTGGCCCAGTTGGTAGCTCACCATTAGAGACCGGCAAGACCGGATGGTATCGACAAACAATGAGTGCGGACCGTTAAAGGAATGAATAAAACCGCCATTTTTAGTGGGCGTCCAGCGACTGGCTTGTACAGCACCAGATATTTTAAGGGCCAACTCATAGAAATTTTTCTCCCATTCGTTGTACTCGGTTTTGCCTTCGTGCATCAGGCGCAACAAGTTGCCGTAGGTACTTACGTTGTTAAAACCGTGATCGTGTACGCCAATATGGCTCACGTGCGGGGCCATTACGTTAAGCGTTTTATCACGCCCCGATTCCAGGAAAGATCTCTCGCCGGTGGCATCGAACTGTAAAATAGCCGAACCAAACTGAAATCCCTGGGTCCATTCGGTCCAGCCCCGGGTGGTGTACCGGCCTTTTACCGTAAATACCGGCGACCCTTTACTAACATCATAATTCTGCTCAATATTTTTAACTTTTTCGCCGGAAAGCTCCCAGAAACGGGAAAGCAATTTGTTTAAATCTGCAGGTTTTAAATCGTTTTTAATCTTAATCATTAGCGGTGTTTATTCGGGTATATTTTAGATGTACTTAAATATTTACTTTACTAGTATTACCTTAAACTGCTTCTAAATCAGTTGCCTCCCGCACGTTTGTATATTTAATTAATGAGATAAATCTTTATTTCTCATTCATATCCATACAATCTTCCGATGTAAATTATTTATGTCTTGGTATTATTCAGGTTTCTTAAACAAACATAGTATGACCAGGCGTAAACCTTTTATTATTGAGGTTTCAAACAAATATTTACCTGTTTTTAACCAGATTCTTTTTTCTGAATCTGCTTAGCGACTCTAAACAAAAGGAAAAAATAAATAGATAAGAAATTATTTTTTGTTTTTTTCAGCAGGCGCTCAATTTTCCGGTTTATTTTTTAGCGCATTGTATAAAATTTGGACTGGGTGCAGCGCCACTTTTTGCGTTCCATCTTTAATCTGGTGGCGGCAACTGGTACCATCAGCGGCAATTATTGCATCTGCGGGGGCCTGGCGTACAGCCGGAAACAAAACCAGTTCCCCAATATTCATGGACACTGCATAATGCTCTTCTTCGTAGCCAAAAGAACCCGCCATGCCGCAGCAACCCGAAGGAATTACTTCTACCGAATAGTGTTGCGGCAAAGCCAGAATATTTTGCGTAGCGCCCATTATCTGAAAGGCTTTCTGGTAGCAATGGCCATGCAATTTAATACGCTTTTTTTCGGTGGTAAACTGGCTGGCTGTAATATTACCTGCCTGGGCTTCCTGCCACAAAAATTCGTCGATTAAAAAACTCTGCTGGGCCAAACGGCGGGCTTGGGATGCTAATTCAGGTGGTACTAAATCGAGGTATTCGTCGCGGAGGGTTAGTATCGCCGAAGGCTCAATACCAACCAGCGGCACTCCGGCCGGCAAAGCCTCGGTTAATAATTTAACATTCTGGATGACAATATTTTTAGCATCGCGCACTAAACCTTTAGATAAATAAGTGCGGCCACTCTCCCGGTGTTCGGGCAGGTATACGGTATAACCCAGGGCGGTTAGTAATTGTACCGCCGCCTTTCCAATTTCGGCATCGTTGTAATTGGTAAATTCGTCGCAAAAAAGGTAAACCGCCTTACCGGTGGCAGAGGTATTGGCCGCCTGTGTTTTATTAAATTTTTGGAACCACTGCCGCAAAGTTGTTTTACTTACTGTGGGTAAAGAACGCTCCGGGGCAAAACCCATTACCTTTTTTGTAAGTTTACCGGTTACCGGGTTATTAATTACAAAATTATAGAAGCTGGGTACGACGGAAGCTAACCGCTGCGATTTGGTAAAATTACCTACCATGCGCGTCCGGAAAGGCACACCGTTGACATCGTAATAATGTTGCAGAAATTCGGCTTTCATTTTAGCAATATCTACCCGCGACGGGCATTCTGATTTACACGCTTTGCAGCTTAAGCACAAATCCATTACCTCCTTTATTTCGGCATGGTCAAAGCGGTTCGCTTTATCAGAATCGGTGAGGAACTGGCGCAAAATATTGGCCCGTGCCCGGGTGGTATCTTTTTCCTGACGGGTGGCCATGTAACTGGGGCACATGGTACCGCCAGTAACGTGCGTTTTACGGCAGTCGCCGGAGCCCGAGCATTTTTCGGCCAGCCGTAAAATGCCTTCCTGCTGGGTAAAATCAAACAAAGTTTCTACGGGAATTACCGGTGTGTCGGGTTGGTAGCGCAAATCTTCGTTCATGGGTGGCGTATCCACTATTTTATGGGCGTTAAATACCCGATGGGGGTCGAAGGTTCTTTTAACCGCCTGTAACAACCGGTACACCTCCTCGCCCAACACGTACCCAATAAATTCACCGCGCAAGCGCCCATCGCCGTGCTCCCCACTTAAAGACCCATTGTATTTTTTAACCAAAGTAGCGGTTTCGGCAAGTACCGTCCGGAATAAATTTTTACCTGCGGTAGTCTTTAAGTTAATCATGGGTTCTACGTGCAGTTCGCCGGCACCAGCGTGCGCGTAGTAAGAGGCATGTAGCTGGTGCTTTTGCAATAAAGCCTGCACCTCGGCAATATAGGCCGGCAAGTTTTCCGGCGACACCGCGCAATCTTCGATTAAATTTACCGGTTGGGTATCGCCGGGCAAATTACGGATAAGGCCAAGGCCCGCTTTGCGCACATCCCAGGCCAACTTGGCTTCGGCACCCCGCAGCACCGGGTATGCGTAACCCAGGCCGGCGGCTTTTAAATTCAAAATTAACCGTTCGGTTTGGGCGGTAATTAATTCGGGGGTTTCGGCCATAAACTCCACCATCAGCAAAGCCGCCGGATCGCCCTGAATAAAAAACCGGTTAAACTGGTACGTGGGGTGCCCCACCGTAAAGTCCATAATGTATTTATCTACCAACTCCGAGGCCATGGGGGCATGCTGCAAAGCAATTAAATTAGCCTGTAAAGCATCAGTTAATGAATTAAAATGAATACACACCAAACCATCGGCCTGCGGCGGCAAGGGCAATAAGTTTAATTTAGCTTCGGTAACCAGGGCCAGGGTTCCCTCCGACCCCGCGAGTAACTGACATAAATTTAATTCTGGCGCCGGGGAATTTTGGTCGTAACCCTGCAATAAAAAATCTAAAGCGTAGCCAGTATTTCGGCGGGTTAAAGTTGGCTTAGGATAATTTTGCCGGATGGCGGCCTGGTTTTCCGGGACTCGCAATAACTGATTTATCTCCCGGTAAATGTTTCCTTCGATATTTTGTAAGTTTAACTTTTGGCTTAATTCAGCGGGTGCTAATGCTTTAAATTCAGCTTCGGAGCCATCGTGCAACAAAACCGCGGCCGACAATAAATGACTACGGGTATCGCCCCAAACAATAGAATGTAGCCCCGAAGAATTGTTCCCGATCATGCCGCCCACCATGGCGCGGCTGGCTGTGGATGTTTCGGGCCCGAACATCAGGCCATAAGGCCTTAGCGCGGCATTCAAATCGTCCCGAATAACACCCGGCTGCACCCGCACCCATCTTTCGGCGGCATTTATCTCTAAAATTTGGGTAAAATATTTCGATATATCTACTACTAAACCATTGCCCACTACTTGTCCGGCCAAAGATGTACCGGCTGCCCGCGGAATAAGGGTAACGTGGTGCTCATTGGCAAACCCAATTAACTTCTGTAAATCGAATTTATTTTTCGGGATTGCCACAGCCACGGGCATTTCCTGGTAAACTGAGGCATCGGTGGCGTACACCCGAATCTGCGCCTGGTGTTCGGCCGAGTGATTGTAATACAACTCTCCGGCAAATTCGTTCGCTAAATGAGTAAAGGCGGTAAGCGCAATATTTGTATGCATGGGTAATTAAATCGGGGTAAACAGCGTAATGAACCGGCGAAAAAGGCTTAAGATTTAAAATAACTTTTTACCGAAAGCTATCTTGTTTAACCACTAAAGTAAGATATTATTTTATTCCTTTTCGGCTAACTGATACTCGTTCATGGCGCGATAAAAATCGGCCATTATTTTCTCTTTATCAAAATTTTCCCAAACCGTTATTTTGCGATTGTTGTTGGGCCGTTCTACCCAGCGGTTTTGTTCTAGAATAGGAGCCGGAATTTCTTGGGCGGTAGCCCAGGCCGGATTTTTAATGATAGCTACCGCCGCCATATCGAACAAAGCCCGCGACGGCGGATTGCCATTTAGCTTAATGTGCTGGAAAAGATTAACCGAGTAATCGCCAAAGTTGGTAAAAGCCACGCCATGCCGGCCGGTAACCGGACTTACCTGCGGACCTTTGCCGGGCATATTCGCGTTTATTTCGGTTTGGGTAGTTCGTACGGCATCGGTACCCGAGGGTTTGCCGTACCGCACAGTTACCATTTCGAAGGGGACCTGGGTGTTTAAAACAAAGTTCATGGCGGTGGTATCGTTGTCCTGGTTGTACTCGCCGGGCTGCGGGTAATTAGAACCCAACCAAACTACGCGCACTTTTTGGGCTAATCCCGGTTCTTTTTTCAAAGCCAGGGCCACATTGGTAAGTTTACCCAGCGCAATAATTACCAAAGGTTGTTTTTGCTTTTTATTTGCTTCCTTAATAATAAAGTCAACCGCTTCGGCACCATCAAAATCTTTTGCTTTCACCTGGTCTCTAATCTGGGCAAAACCGGCATCGGCCCCTTTCAGCAACGGAATTTTACCGTATCGGTCGCAAAGTTTCATAACCCGTTCGGCCTCGGTGTATTGCTCCTGAATATTGCCGCCGTTGCGGGTGGTATTTACCGTTACACCGGCTATTGCAAACGTAGGTCCGTTAAACAACAAATAAGCCAGGGCGTGCTGGTCGTCGAGTTCATTGTTGGCATCGGTATCAAATATTACCCTTATTTTTTGGGTCATAGTGTTTTGTTTTTTAGACTTCTGGGCGGCAACCGGGGTTTGCCCAAACGGGTTAAAACAAATCAGGAAAGCAAAAAACCAAACTTTATACATATTCATGTTTGTGGTAGGAAGGTGTAGGAAATGTAATACCTGCAAATTATCGGTTTAAATATAAGGAGCAAATGCTGAGGAAAAAGCTTAACCCAGCATATTTAAAACTTAAATTGAGTAAGTTGTTTTAAGGCTCAACCTAACAAAATTTAACCAGGCTTAAGTAGCACCCCGCCCCCGGCACATGCTTTCATTTACTTTGCCAGGATAATATTGCCGTTCACTTCCTTTAATTTTGTTGCGATAAACCATTCAAAGCTAATCATTTATGTTTATTTAACCTGAGAAAAGAATAAATGGAAGCCAGGTAATATTTAGGTAAATCTAACAGCCTGCCCCAGGTACCTGAATATTTTAGAACATTAATTTTTGGTGGTGGTTAGGTAAATCTGTCTAAATTGCGTTACCAAGCTGGCGCCAGTTGCGCTTGAAATTACCTCGGTATACATATTAAGCAGGCTTATTCTTAATGAAAAACTATTTTACCTTAAACGAGTGGTCGGTTATTGAAGAAGGATTTTACCCAGAATACAACAAAATAAGCGAAAGCGTTCTCAGCATTGGCAATGGCCGCATGGGCCAGCGCGCCAATTTTGAGGAAAAATATTCCGGCGACACCCTGCAGGGCCATTATGTAGCTGGTATTTATTACCCCGATAAAACCCGCGTGGGGTGGTGGAAAAATGGATACCCGGAATATTTTGCCAAAGTGCTAAACGCCCCCAGTTGGATTGGTATTAACGTACATATAGATGGCTACGAGCTGGATTTGGCCACCTGCACGGTAAAAGAATTTAGGCGCGAATTAAATATGCGCGAAGGATATTTGTACCGGCGGGCCGTGGCACAATTGCCCGACGGCAAAGAAGTAGAAATAAATTCGTTGCGCTTTACCAGTCTGGCCGACGATGAATTGGGTGCTATCCGTTACGCAGTTACGCCGCTTAACTTTACCGCGCCCATTACTTTAACGCCTTACCTCGATGCGGATGTGGTAAATGCCGATGCCAATTACGACGAAAAATTCTGGCTGGAAGTAAACCGGCACGCCGAGGCCGGCGAAGCGTACCTAACCGCTGAAACTAAGAAAACGGCCTTTCAGGTTTGTACAGGTATGCGCCTGATGCTCGAAAAAGATGGCACCGGCGTAGAGACAACCGTAGAAACCATAAACCGGGAAAAATATGTAGGCAATGCCTTAACGGCTACCGTAGAAGCTGGACAGGAATTGGCGCTTTATAAATATGCGGCGGTGGTATCATCGGAAAACTACCCGAAAGAAAAACTCCAAATTGCCTGCGAACTGGCACTGGACCGGGCTACCAGTATTGGCTTTGCTCAGCTCTTAGAAGTACACAACGAGGTATGGGCCGAGAAATGGCAGCAGAGCGATATTATGATTAAAGGCGATGTGGCGGCGCAACAAGGTATCCGGTTTAATATTTTCCAGTTAAACCAAACGTATACCGGCGAAGACGAACGCCTGAATATTGGTCCCAAAGGTTTTACCGGCGAAAAGTACGGCGGCACCACTTACTGGGATACCGAAGCTTATTGCCTGCCTTTTTACTTAGCCACCGCCGACCCGCAGGTTGCCCGGAATTTATTGTTGTACCGGTACAAACACTTACCCAAAGCCATTGAGAATGCCCAAAAGCTAGGCTTTACCCAAAGTGCGGCTTTGTACCCCATGGTTACCATTAACGGCGAAGAATGCCACAACGAATGGGAAATTACCTTTGAAGAAATTCACCGGAACGGCGCCATTGCTTTTGCCATTTATGATTACATCCGGTATACCGGCGATACCGAATATTTAACCCAATTTGGCTTGGAAGTATTAATAGGCATCAGCCGGTTCTGGGCGCAACGGGTAAATTGGAGCGAAGCCAAACAGCAGTACGTCATGCTGGGCGTTACCGGCCCAAACGAGTACGAAAACAACGTAAACAACAACTGGTATACCTCTACCATTGCCACCTGGACTTTACAATATACTTTGGCTGCACTCAGCGAAGTTAAACAAACCCAGCCGGAGCAGTACCAAGCATTAAGTAAAACTTTGGCTTTAAACGAAGCTACCGAAACAGCTCTGTGGCAAAATATTATAGATAATATTTATTTACCCGAAGACAAGAACCTGGGTATATTTTTACAGCAGGAAGGTTACCTTGATAAAGAACAAATATTGGCTAAAAACCTGGATCCGGCCGAGCGCCCGTTAAACCAGAAATGGTCTTGGGACCGGATTTTACGCTCTTGTTTTATTAAACAAGCCGATGTGTTGCAGGGAATTTATTTGTTTGAAGAAAGGTACGATTTGGAAACCATTCGGCGTAATTTTAATTTTTACGAACCCCGTACCGTCCACGAATCGTCTTTGTCGCCGTGCGTACACGCTATATTGGCCGCTAAAATCGGCGACGAAGACCGCGCTTATGAATTTTACCTCCGCACCGCCCGCCTGGATCTGGACGACTACAACCACGACACCGAAGACGGCTGCCATATTACCAGTATGGCCGGCACCTGGATGGCCGTAGTAAAAGGGTTTGGCGGCATGCGCGTGTTAAATAATCAATTACAATTGAATCCGTTTATCCCGGCAAAATGGGAGAAATATTCCTTTAAAATCCGCTTTCGGGAATATTTACTAAATATTACGGTTACCCAAAAAGAAGTAAAAATATTCAATGAATCGGCGGCCGAAATAAATTTGCTGATTTACGGTAAACCCGAGCATATCTCCGGTAATAATATTTTAACCATCCAGCGCTAATGGTCGTTAAGCACCAGCAGTATTTGTTCCTGGCATTAGCCACTATAAATTGATTAAAACTTAACCGCACGCTTTACATTCTTTCATGCCGCTTTCTACCGCCAGCCATACTACCGGAGTTCCCGCAAACACAAATACAAATGCTGCTTTTGTTTTTCCGGATGATTTACCGAAAGAAAATTATTCCGACGAACCGGTTAAACCAAATAAGTTAATTATATATCAGTTAATGCTGCGGTTATTTGGGAATAAAAACAGCAACAATGCTTTTTATGGCACCTGTGCCGAAAATGGCGTCGGGAAGTTTGCGGATATTACCGAAAAGGCTTTAAGCGAAATAAAAAAGCTGGGCGCTACCCACGTTTGGTACACAGGTTTACTTGAACACGCCACCACCACCGATTATTCGGCCTACGGTATTGCCCCCGATAACCCGGTTTTGGTAAAAGGGCTGGCCGGCTCGCCGTACGCTATTAAAGATTATTACGATATTAATCCCGATTTTGCGCTAGATGTAAACAGTCGTATGGCCGAATGGCAGGCGTTGTTAAACCGGACGCAGGCGCTCGGTTTAAAAGTTATCATCGATTTTGTGCCCAATCACGTGGCCCGCTCCTATTCTTCCGATGTTAAACCTGCGGGTATTACAGATTTTGGCGCTACCGATAATACATCGGTTTCTTTTTCGCCGGAAAACAATTTTTATTACCTGCCCGACGAGGAGCTGGTACTACCGGCTCGCACCGATTTACCGCCCCAGGTTGGTGGCTTTAACTTACCTGATTATAAGGAGTATCCGGCTAAAGTATCCGGCAATGATGTTTTCTCGGCTTACCCCTCGGTAAATGATTGGTTCGAGACAATAAAGCTAAACTACGGCATCGACCTGCAGCACCACCATACCCGCCACTTTACGCCCGTACCCGATACCTGGCACAAAATGCTGGATATTCTGACTTACTGGACAAACCAGGGAGTAGATGGTTTCCGGTGCGATATGGCCGAAATGGTACCGGTTGAATTTTGGGCTTGGGTTATTCCGCAAATTAAAGCTATTAACCCGCAGGTAATATTTATTGCCGAAATTTACCAGCCGCACCATTACCATGCCTATATCCACGAAGGTTGTTTTGATTATTTATACGACAAAGTAGGTTTGTACGATAGTTTACGCCGCCTGATGGAAGGCCACGGCCACACTGCCGATATTTCGCAGGTTTGGTCGCGCGAGTCGCTCGGCATAGCCTCACACATGCTGCGCTTCCTCGAAAACCACGACGAACAACGCATTGCCTCCAGCTTTTTTGCCCATGATGCCTGGGCCGCCGTACCCGCCATGACGGTTACTGCCACTTTAAACACCGGTCCGGTACTTATTTATTCTGGACAGGAAGTTGGTGAACCCGCTTTGGGTTCGGCCGGTTTTCAGCGGTCAGATGGCCGTACCACTATTTTCGATTACTGGGGCGTACCGGAACACCAAAAATGGATGAACAACGGCTTATTTGACGGTGGACAATTAAGCGAAAGCCAAAAACATTTACGGGAATTTTACAGTAACTTGTTAAACTTATCAAAAACCCAGGAAAGTTTAAACGCCGGCCACTTTTATTACTTAAAACCAGTTGGGTACCACGCTGCGGGTAAAATATACACGTATGCTCGCTTTACTGCCGCTCAGACCATCCTGGTAGCTGTAAACTTCGATCGGCACCATGCCCACCCGGTTCATCTTTCCTTATCTAATCCGGAAAGCCAATTGCTGTTTGGCCAACACCAGGAAATTAATTTAACCGACCTGTTAAAAATATCGCCGGCCATTAAGCCCCAAGTAAACCAGGAGCATAACCACTTGCATATTAAGTTAAACCTGCCCCCCAACGGTGCTTACCTTTGGGTAGTAGCCAACGGCGTTTAGTACCCAATTTAAGGTTTATAACAGGTAACCAGTAAAATTCAAAATATTTAATAAAGGCTAGAAAATTTTATAACTACTGTTATTTTATAAAAAATTTGTTGTTGAATTACCATTTATTTGAATAAGTTTACAAGCCCGAATCTTTTATCTGCTTTTACTTTCGCGAAAGCCCAAAAATAAGGGGTAATACAAAAGCCTTTTTTTCATAAAATATCATCCAAATATTTTAATATAACTTATGATTATTATTGCTGATGGTGGTTCAACCAAAACTAGTTGGTGCCTGATTACGGAGTCTAATTCTAAGGTTTACTTTAACACCGAGGGATACAATCCCTATTTTATCAATACACCTACTATTATTTCTTCTTTGCAGAAAAATCTGCCCGAAAATTTACAAAAAGAAGCGGTAACCGAAGTTTATTACTACGGTGCTGGCTGTTCTACCCCAGAAAATAATGAAATTGTAGCTGCAGCTATGCGGGCGGTTTTTACCCAAGCCAATGTAAAAGTAGGCCACGATTTACTCGCGGCGGCGCGGGCTTTACTGGGCGTTGAGCCAGGTTTTGCGGCTATTTTGGGTACTGGAACCAACACTTGTTTTTACGATGGCTACGATGTTACCCTCAACATCGATTCGTTGGGCTATTTTTTAGGCGACGAAGGTAGTGGTTCCTTTTTAGGTAAACGCTTGTTGCGCGATTACATGCGGGGTTACTTGCCCGACGGCATGGCGGCCATATTCAAAGAAACGTACGAGCTGGATAACGAAGCCATTTTCGACGCCCTGTATAACAAGCCCCTACCCAACCGGTTTTTAGCCAGCTTCAGCAAATTCTTATACGAAAACAATAATTTCGCTTACTCTCGCGAGGTGGTAAAAGAAGCTTTCGATACTTTCTTTAAAAACCTGGTTTGCCATTATCCCAATTACCAAAATTATACTTTTAACTGCGTAGGTTCGGTTGCTTACAATTTCCGGGATATTTTAGAAGAAGTATCGCTCGAAAATGGCATGCAAATGGGTACTATTATTCGTTCGCCAATCGATAATCTGGTGTATTATCACCAGGTTTTATCACCAAAAGAAAATATCTAATTTAGTTAAAGCTAACCTATTCAAGAGAAAAAGGCTTCTGCTGACGGCAGGAGCCTTTTTTTGTTTCGGGCAATATTTAGTTACCTTTGGGGCTGTAACGCGCACCGGATAATATTTTGCCAGCTAAAGATACCTTCTGCTTAAAACCAACTGGTTTATTTCGGTTAAAACTTAAGTTGGCTATTTTATTGGTGCTGTTTACTTTTCCTTTCCGCGCCTTGAGCCAGGTAGCACCATCTGCCGCCGATTCTTTGCCCAACATCAAACAAATTAAATTAGCTGCCGCTGGTTTAGCCGTGGGGTATACGGGTATGCTGCTGGTATTAAGCCAAACCTGGTACGCCGAAAATGAAAGAACCCGTTTTCATTTTTATAACGATAACCACCAGTGGAAGCAAATGGATAAAGCGGGTCACTTTTGGGGTTCTTTTCAGGAAAGCCGTTTAGGCATAGCGGCCCTGCGGGCGGCCCACGTACCCGAAAAAAAAGCCATTATTTACGGGGGCTTACTAGGAGTCGTGCTGCAATCGCCGATTGAATTGCTGGATGGTTATGCTGCCGACTATGGTGCTTCCTGGGGCGATTTAGGGGCTAATGCTTTGGGTTCGCTAGGGGTAATCTCGCAAGAAATGGCTTGGGGAGAAGTTAGAATTTTGCCAAAATATTCTTTCCGGAAAACCAGTTTTGCGGGTTTGCGACCAAACGTATTAGGCAGCAATTTACCCGAGCAACTCTTAAAAGATTATAATGGGCAAACGTATTGGCTTTCT